>CAZLDE010000247.1:0-2531 GCA_964558215.1 uncultured Thermoplasmatales archaeon | reverse complement strand
ATTCCCCTTCTTGTAACACTACGTCATAGAGTTGCTCCGTAGAAAGAAGAATTACAAGGAGAAAGAATCATGGTAGAATTTAAAGTCGTCGTCAATGATATACAATCCGGTAAATCATACAATATCCCTGTGAGTGGACATCATGCCAACTCATTGATTGGAAAGAAAATCAACGACGAAGTTGATGGTATCTTCGTTTCACTTCCAGGATACAAACTTAAAATCACGGGGGGAACAGATAAGGATGGATTTCCAATGAGGCAAGACATCCCTGGATCGACCCGGAGACGGCTGCTTCTCAGCAAGGGGCTTGGTTTTAAACCAAAAACACGAGGGAAACGGAAAAAGAAATCAGTCCGTGGGAATACGATAAACCAGGAAATCGTCCAGGTGAATATGAAGGTCTTGAAACCTGGTGCAAAACCAATCGACGAAATCATCAAAGGAGAAGGAAAGACAGAAGCAAAAGAAGCAGCACCTAAGGAGCAGAAAGAGGAGCAATAATGAGTTTTCCGAAACCTCCTGAGGTCAACATCGGGATGATTGGACATGTTGACCATGGGAAGACGACGCTGACTCAACGGCTAACCGGAAAATGGACTGATGAGCATTCCGAGGAGCTGAAGCGTGGTATTTCGATTCGTCTCGGATATGCTGATGCGGCTTTTTACAAATGTCCAAATTGTGAGGATCCATCCTGTTATACGACGCAGAAGGTCTGTCCGAATTGTAAAGGCAAAACTGAATTATTACGCGTGGTTTCTTTTGTTGATGCACCGGGACATGAGACACTCATGGCAACGATGCTTTCTGGTGCAGCCATTATGGATGGGGCCGTGCTTGTAATCGCTGCAAACGAGGTCTGTCCTCAGCCTCAGACCCGGGAACATCTCATGGCATTGGAAATCATCGGTGCAAAACGGATAATTATAGTGCAAAACAAAATTGATCTCGTCTCAGAGGAAGACGCAGTTAAGAACTATGAACAGATCGTGAAGTTCGTGAAAGGAACCTGTGCCGAGAGCGCACCGATTATCCCGGTGAGCGCCCATCATGATATTAATATCGACGTGTTGATTAAGACAATGGAGGAGTATATCCCAACACCAAAGAGAGATTTGGAAAAACCACCGTTGATGTATGTTGCCCGGAGTTTTGATGTCAACAAACCTGGGACAAAATATGGTGAGTTGAAAGGTGGTGTTGTCGGAGGGTCTCTTCTGCAAGGGACGATTAAGAAAGGGGAACGAATCGAGATTGCGCCTGGGAGAAAAAGGGAGGTGGAAGGAAAGGAGATCCTTGAACCGATTTTTACGACGGCTCATTCGTTGATGACCGGGGGAACAATGACTGAGATGGCGTTACCGGGTGGATTGATTGCGATTGGCACCGAGCTTGACCCGACAATGGTCAAATCAGATTCATTGGCAGGAAAGCTTGTGGGAAGACCCGGACAGCTCCCCCCTGTGCTTGAGACATTTGATTTATCAATGTGCCTTCTAAAACGAGCGGTAGGAACGGTTGATGAGAAGAACGTCGAACCGCTCAAGACTAATGAGCCGTTAATGTTGACTGTTGGGACCGCAACCACTGTCGGAATCATCAGTGAACTTCGACCTGATTGGATCCGGGTGAAATTGAAATTAGCGGTCTGTGCTGATCAAGGGCAACGTATCGCGGTGAGCAGACGCATTGAGGGAAAATGGCATTTGATTGGGTACGGGGAGATAAAATCCGTAAAACAGTGATATTAGATAGCAGTGCTATCCTGATGTTTTTTGAGTTTTCTGTTGATTGGAAAAAAGAGCTAGACCGGCTCGTAGGTTCCTATGATCTTGTGGTCCCTGCAGCAGTAGTTCGGGAGCTAACGGTTCTTTCGACTCGAAAAAATGGTCAGAAGAAGGCTATGGCTGCGTTAAAGCTCATTGAGAACCTTGAAAGAATTGATGATTGCGCCAGTTTGGCTGATGAGGCATTATTACATATTGCCCAGATGACCCATGGTATTGTGGTGACGAATGATTCGGTGTTGCGGCATCGGTTGAAAGCGCAGGGGAACTTAGTGATTTTTTTACGGGGTAAGAAAAAATTGGTTTTTGATGAATAAGAGGGCTTTATGAAGAAAGTTTTTATAAACAATCCCTATTCAGCATGCTATCGCGTCGGGGTGGCTCAGCCTGGTCAGAGCGCCTGACTCATAAGCTCAGCTCAAAGGTTCGTCTGAAGCGTAGTTGCGCTAAGATATCAGGAGGCCGCGGGTTCAACTCCCGCCCCCGACATAAGTTTAAATACTCAACAGGAGAAAAACGACTTATTTTTCACTGCCCGACATTGAACCTTTTTATTGAAAAAAAAATGTATAAAGAAAAAGTTTCGTTAAGTTCACATCCCGCCTCTGCACTTTTTTATTACAACAAAGATTTAAATATCGAAGGACTGTTTATTTTCCCATAGGGAAGGAAAAAAGATGAAAAAATATTTTGTGGTTGGAGTTATCTTCTTATTCTTTGGAACATGTATCTTTTCAGCAA
>CAZLDE010000246.1:0-2541 GCA_964558215.1 uncultured Thermoplasmatales archaeon | reverse complement strand
GTTTCAATCATATCTATCTTTGTGGGTATGATGAAAAAAAGTAGAAATGTTAATGAAGAAATACTTAAAACATTGAATAGACAGCATGAACTGGAAAAAAAGCCGATTGATGTATTGAATTTAAGATATGCTAAAGGTGAAATTACCAAAGAAGAGTACAACCAGATGAAAAGGGATATTGAAAATTAAATTCAAATAAGTAATTTAAAAAAAAAAGACCACATGATATTTTACATTGTCCCACTCATTGGCACCGCACGATCTCCTTAGGAAAATCCAATATCTAGTGACGTAGTGGGTTACATGTAATGTATATATAAACATATATATTTTATTATCTTAAAAGAATAAAGAGAAAGGTGGGGATGGTTTCCCTGCGTTTTAAGAGGTTTTCTTTTCAGATGAATCCGTCTTCCGATGACGCGTTCTTTTTGGACCACCGATGCAGGGAAATACGTTTTTAAGAAGATGCGACGGGGGTGGGCATTCCGCTTGAAAGGTAAGCACATATCCTCTTTCGTGATACGGAGAATCTTCTCTATCGCAATGTGCAACCCTATGTCCCAATCCCGTTCCATGCCGATGCACGTGTTTACAATAGCAACAGAAGAACTTCAACCCATATCGCCAAGGTTTTACATAGACCCTAGGAATACCGCGTTCATCGGTTCCAGCACGAGTGTCTTCATACTTCATGTTAATTTCACCCCCCGAATTCATATTCATCGTTTTCTTTTTTAACGAGAATACCAGATGCAATACAACGGTCCACGATTTCTTTACCGAAGTTATGATGGAGAAAATCAATATCTATCTTATAACCAGCGTGTTTATTCTCATGAATCTTTTGCCCCATGTAGGAAATTTGCATCTCAATGGGGCGGTCTTCTTGGTTTTCTTCGGTTTTCTTCTCTTCGTTAATAAAACCATTTTCTCCTGTTACATCATTACTTTTTTGTTGGTTTTCTTGGTATTCTTCATATTGTATAAAGAGAGGGGGTAACTCTTCTTTTTCACGCATCGTGTTGATGTATGTGCACGTTTTACAGAAATCCAGGAAAACCAGAGAACCGTCCTGTTGGTGGTTTTCTTCATTGTCCGTAGAACCACGATGGAACCATGTGCTCGTTGAGAGATTGGTACATTCATATGCATCCGTGGCGTAGATTTTTTTTATCTCTTTATTGGACTGTTCATCCCAATCATTTGTTTCTCCTATTAGATTTTTTGATTTGAGGTCATCGAGATGATCATATATCCACGAGGTCCCATGCCGTTGGTACTTTGTCGCTATTTGTCTTATGGATAGTGGCTCCTTGGATTCTCTAAGGATTTTTATGAGTTCTTCTTCATCCTTGCTGAGTGCCACCCCCTCTTCGTCTTTCAGGTGTAGGAATACGAAACGTGCATAATCATAGTCGAACCAGTTGGCAATGATTCTCCCCTTGTTGTCTGTTTCTCTGTTGTATTGATGTAGAACTGCACTGCTTTTGATATAGTCCAAAAGTTTTTTGATTTGTGTTCGAATGATTAAACTATTTGGTAATAAATCCATTAGTTCCTTTGCAAAGGGTATTATTACCTCTTTAAAATCAAGACGATATTGTAATGCATTCCTTAGCGTAGTGTTTGGTTTATATTCAATTGTTCCAGATGCTCTGTCCAGCGCTCTCTTTTTGATGATTTCTGTTTGTTTAGCGGATGTATCTAAACGTAAGGCGTCCCATCTTCGGCATCCCTCATCATCAATGGTTGCTTTCATGGAGGTTACGATCATCACTGGTTTCCCATATGTCTTTAGGTCGACTGCTTTATTGTTTATTGTTATTGTTGATTCGGTCCCACCCGATGCCATTGTTTTGAACGTCTGATGTTTAATTGTTTCCTCCTTTGGGTCTTCGAAATGAAGAACCTGTCCATACCAAGAAAAACCATCTTCATCTGCATTCCAGTACTTTAAAACCGTTGCTGATAAATCTGTTCGATGATTGTACATGTCTTCCGGCACCAGAATTTCACAAATTTTTTTCACAACGAAGTCTTTTCCCGCTCCGGAATAATCTGACACTATTATGTTACTGCTTGTGGGTTCAGCGTTTAATACTAATCGTAAACAGATTTTGTTAATCAACGCTAAAAGTGTGTTTTCTTCTCCAACGATTCCTTCTGTTTTCGCCTCCTTCAGTATCTCAATTAGAATGTCTTTATTTTTTAATATCTCAATTTCTTGTTTTTCTTGGTCTGTAGCCTTTTCTGGGGTTTCATTGGTCGCTTTCATTTTCCATCATCTGTATTAAATTTTAATACAATGAAATACGTATTGGTTTTTAAGTCTTTCTTTTTCCGCATTTTTAATGACAAATATGTTTTTATGAGGAAAAATTTAAATAGCGATATGTATTACATTGTAATATGAAAAATATTAATGAGGAAAAATTACAAATCATTTCATTTAGACTTCCCAAAAAAACTATTGATTTTCTCGATGACTTGGTAGACGGCGTCTATATAAGAGATAGAACTCATGCAATTAGATTATTA
>CAZLDE010000245.1:0-2542 GCA_964558215.1 uncultured Thermoplasmatales archaeon | reverse complement strand
CAGGGTGATGATGGTATTGTCAAAACCTGTGGTTGACCCAAAGAGACGCATTTGGACAGGATTTCATGTAATCCCTGGAAAATGGGTTCTCGAAGGTAACGGTCAGATGGGCGGTCTTATTTACGACTGGTTAAAGGGGAATGTCCAGCGTCTTTTAACAAAGTCCGATGCAGAGACTTATGCATATATGGAGTCTGAGGCGCGGAAAATCTCTGCAGGTTCTGATGGCGTGCTTGCGTCACTTGGATCAGAAATCTTTGATATCAACACCATCTCTGTTGTCAGACCCGGAGTCTTAAAATTCCAGCAACCGGTGCATCCGATGAACACGACCCCAGCAACGTTTGCCCATTTCATCCGGGCCGCCCTTGAGAATATCGCCTTTGCGGTTCGCGGAAATATCGAACAGATCGAGGAGATAACACAGAAGAAAACAGACACATTGCACGTTACTGGTGGCATGAGTAAAAATGTTCTCTGGGCTGAAATCCTATCGCAGGTGACTGGAAAAACTGTGGTAGTAACCAAGATCGATGACGGAACAGCTATGGGCGGTGCCTTATGTGCTGCAGTCGGTGCAGGGATATTTCCTAATCTTGAAAAAGCAGCTTCCGATATTATTCAACTGAAAAAGGAGATAACACCAAATGAGGAGACAGTTAAAACGTATGATCGGTGTTATGAAACCTGGCGAGAATGGTATGGAAAACTAGCAGAGATGTAGGTTGTTGATGAGGTGAACTTGAATGGAATATGAAGAGTTACGAAAGCAGGTGGTCGATGCTGGGTTGAAGATTTATCGTAAAGGATTAACCCATGGAACGTCAGGGAATATTAGCTGCCGAGTCCCACAGAAAGAAAAAATGTTGATCACGCCTAGTAGCATCCCGTATGAGGAGATCCATGAGAAGGATATCATGCTGGTGAATTTCGCTGGCGAGGCAGAAGAAACCGGGCGGAATCCTTCCTCTGAGACTCCGTTCCACTTAATGATATACAAGAGCCGAAAGGATATCGGTGGAATCGTCCATAGCCATTCTGTGTACGCATTAGCAGTGGCTTCAAGCAGGAAAACCGTCCCTGTATTCCTTGATGAGATGTTCTCGGAAATCGGCGGTGACCTTGAGGTATCTGAGTATGCTCTTCCAGGCAGTGATGACCTGGCGTCCAACATTGTGAAAAAACTTGGGGATAAGAACGCGGTACTCCTCGCAAACCATGGGGCTGCCTGTTGTGGAAAAAACCTCGAAGAAGCATTTTGGATCGCTGAAACCGTTGAGAAAATCTGTAAAATTTTCGTTCTTTCCTCCGCGCTTGGTGGTGTGCACGCACTCCCTGAGGAAGGCGTTGAGTATCAGCGGATGATGTACGAAATGCGTAAGGATTTATAGCACAATTCTATTCTTTTGAGCGCATCAACCTCATCATTGAAGGAAGCCCTTTGATTTTATCGGTGATTTTTTCAGAGAACAGACTTTGAAAAGTAGTGAGGAATCGTTGGTATTTATCCGCTCTAAATGGGTACCAATTGATGTCTTTGGGTTTCTTTCCTTTTTCAATAATCACCGCCTTGATGTTGGAGAAGGTGTGCAACCCGTACGGGCCATGGTATCGACCAAACCCACTCTGCCGAACACCCCCATAGGGAAGATTGAAGTTTGCTTGTATCATGAGTGCATTGTTAATTGAGACGCCACCAGCAATCAAAGCTCGTGAAACCCTCAATGCCTTTGCTTTATCCTTTGTCCATACACTCGCATTTAATCCGTAGACTGAATCATTAGCAAGTCGTATCACCTCATCCTCAGTAGTAAACTTCATAATGCTAACCACTGGTCCGAACGTCTCCTCTTGCATGATTTTCATGCTGTGATCCACGTTTACGATTACAGTCGGCTCGAAGAACAAGGTCTTTGCTTTTCGTTTCCCACCAGTAAGTATTTTTGCTCCTTTCTGGATTGCATCAGCTATGTGATTTTGAACGATTTTCACCTGGTCTTCCGATGCAAGACATCCGATATCGAATTCCCCTTTTGTATCCCATCCTTGTTTTATGTTTTTCACCTGGTTGACAATCCGGTTGACAAACTCATCGTACATGGATTCCTGGACGTAAATTCGTTCGATGGAGACGCAGACCTGCCCGCAGTTAAACAGACTGCCCCAGACCGCTGCGTTTGCCGCTCGTTCGAGAAATGCATCCTCAAACACGATCATCGGGTCTTTCCCGCCAAGCTCCAATTCAACAGGGATGAGGTATTTCGCTGCTTTTTCCATGATGACTCTTCCGGTTGTTGTGCTACCGGTAAAAAAGATTTTATCAGGTTTCCCTTCGATGAGGGTATCACCGATTTCACTTCCTTTTCCATACACGATTGTGACGAGCCCAGGCTCAACACCGCTTTCTTTGAGGATTTTTTCAATAAGCATTCCGCTGTAAGCTGCAATCTCTGAAGGTTTGTAGATAACAGTATTCCCCGCTAGAATCGCTGAGATGATAGGAATCAGGGAAAGGGTGAAAGGAGCATTCCAGGGGGCAATA
>CAZLDE010000244.1:0-2574 GCA_964558215.1 uncultured Thermoplasmatales archaeon | reverse complement strand
TATAAAAGGTCCTTGATATAATTTCACAAGCCACATGAAGGAAAATAAGAAAAATAAAATAATAGCATTCGTTACACACTGATGAATAAAAGGAGGTATGTCTCTTATGAAGAAAGAATTCAAAGAAGGAACCATCGTAATCACCATCGACTATGATAAATGCAAAGGGTCAGGTGAATGTGTCACAGCATGTCCTGTTGAAATATTTGAGGTTGTCGATGGGAAAGCCATTGCAAAAAACATAAAAGACTGTATCGAATGCTGCGCATGTGTCAATGCCTGTCCATATACTGCTATTGAACATAGCTCCTGTTAAATAAAGAGATTAATAGCGGAACCCTATGGAAGAAACCGACATTCAAATCCGTTTTGTCCACTCATGGCCTGAAGACGAAATAGTAAAACTGTACAAATCAGGAGGTTGGTGGAAAGACAGCTATGAGCTATCTGGCATCCCGGCCTTAATCGCAGGTAGTTATGCCTTCGTTGTCGCCATTGATACAAAAACAGCGATAACCATTGGAATGGGCAGGGTTCTCTCAGATGGCGTCTCTGATGCCTATATCCAGGATCTCGTCGTGCTCCCGGAATATCGAGGAAAAAACATAGGAAAAAAAATCGTATCTACGCTCATCAATCATATGACCTCCAAGGGAATCACCTGGATAGGATTGATAGCAGAGCCGGGAAGCGACCAGTTCTATAAAACACTGGGTTTTACACCAATGGAAGGATACATCCCCATGCTGCATTCAAAGGAATGATAACCAATGATCTCTCTGGATGATTTCAAAAAAATAACCCTTGAGGATAAAGCTGTTTTTGATGCCCATTACCAGCAGTTCCCACCGAATCATAGCGGTGAATCATTCATAACAATGGTAAGCTGGGGGCATTTTGTGCAATATCACTATGCTCAAATCCAAGATAGCCTCGTAATCCTCAGTAAAGGAACCAATGAAACAGTCTTACATCCCCCCACGGGGAAACCGAACAAAGAGATCCTTAACAAAACCATCGCTTTTGCCAGAAAAGAAAACATTCTCTTCGGTTTTATCAAGAAGAACGAAAAAGAAATCCTAAACCACCAGTTCCCTTCTCTGAAAATCATTGAAGATCGAGATTTTTTTGACTATGTGTATCGTGCATCAGATTTAGCAGAGCTTCCAGGAACAAAATACGGAAAAATACGAAATCGACTCAACAAATTCATGAAAAATTTCGACTATACGACAGAGGAAATAACCACTGAAAATATGGGTGAGGTCAATGAGTTCCTTAAACGGTGGTGCCTCTGGAAGGATTGTGCTTCAGACGAATTGCTTGAAAACGAGCGCAAAGCAATCCTTTTTTCCATGTCACATTTCTTTGAGCTTGGGTTCCAAGGCCTTGCGTTACGCATTAACGATTCGATTCAAGCTATCAGCATGTATGAGAAAATGAATCCGGACACGGTCGTTGTCCACTTCGAAAAAGGTTCACCAGATTTTGATGGAATTTATAAAGCAATAAACAAAGAAACAGCTCAACGGGTGCAACACCTTGTCCCTTTTATCAACCGGGAGGAGGATCTTGGAATCCCTGGATTACGACAGGCGAAACTCTCCTATAATCCCCATCATTTCATCGAAGTGTATTATGTATCAAAAGAAAGTCTTCGGACTACAATAACTGACGTTTTGTAGCCCAAAGAGACGTATTGGTATTTGTACGACGTGGTTTATGGAAAATCAATCCAAGCTGTTATTATAGCTAGTCCAGCACAGGTGAGATTTGAATACACCCCTGTTGAGATCTTCTCTCCGAACCAATAGCCAAAGAAACCAAAGATAAAACCAGTATAGTTACCAGGCGGCACTGAACCAGAAAACAATCCATTCGTTTGAATCCCCTCTGGTGCATATCCCTTGTGAAGACTGATGATATTAAACCCGATAATATTAATGAAGGTATTTAACCCAAAGACCAAGGTTGTACCATTGTCATTTTCCAGTGAAAAGGAAATCGCACTCAGCGCGCTAAATATTGTGTTGTTCAGAGGAGAACGTCGAGGCTCTTGCCCCAGGAAACCTTTGAGTATTCTCCCATTTATTTTTTTATTAAATGAACCCATAAGATCGTCTATGTCTACGTCTGCAGAAACAAGACCGTGCTTTTGAAGAATAAAGAGCTGAGAAGCAAAAGTCTCTTTCATCGATGCTTCGGATTTTACTGTTCTTCGGAGGTCTTTCTTAAAAACATTCCATTCAGTTGTTGAGAATGTGAGTTCCTTTTTTACAGGAATTGATCCGGTGCAGTCAATAAATTCTATCGTGATGGTATCATTTTTTTGTGTCTGTGATTTGATTAGATTTGCTGCCTGATAGGTGCTTCCGAGTGCAGGTGTGATGGTAAGACCTACGGCGAGAAGCAACACCACATAAATTATTCCGCCCCTGAGTTTCATAGAAATCGAAATTATATTGAAACTCTTGTATTTAGATATTTCTAAAAATATTCGGAATTTTTTATTTTTTGACTTGTTCGAGTTATTATGAACTATGGTTTTTTGTTGTTTTTTTGTAAGTATGTTGT
>CAZLDE010000243.1:0-2635 GCA_964558215.1 uncultured Thermoplasmatales archaeon | reverse complement strand
TTCCAGACAATGCTGCATGCCCTTTTGTCTGATATTTTCAGATCTGATTTTTTGCCATTCTTCCGTAGGGTACAGAGAACGAACTGGCTTCAAATATAACTCATTCTTATCCATACCAAGTAACTTCTCTGCATAGGCATTCCAAGAGACAATTCGTTCATACTCGTCAGTAAGAGTGATTGCGATAGCGGAATTTTCAAAAATTGTCCGATATCGATGTTCGGATTCCAATAATTTTTTCTCTGTTTTTTTAAATTCTGTAATATCCTTGATGATCCCGATCGAACCAACGATGTTCCCCCCGGCACCCTTTAACGTACAAAGGGACAGTTCCACATCAAAGAGACCCTGATCCTTTTTTATCATCCTGGTTTCCATTCGATATTTTATCCCTTTTCGCCGTACATTCTCTGAGCGTATTTTCACCCATTCTTCTGGTGGATAGAGAGACTCCACTGGTCTTTTGAATAAATCTTTTTCATTCATATTGAGAAGTTCTTCAGCATATTTATTCCATAAAATGATCCGCTCTTGTGCATCAACTAACGTGATTGCAATGGAATAGTTCTCAAAAATCACTCGGTATTTATCTTCGATATTATTCAGTTCAAGATCTTTTTTTGTTTGAGTGAGGCCATCTTCCGTTGAATTATTTTTTTGACCAGCACCATCTTCTGCTGTTTCCATTATCATATCCGGTGAGAAAAAGATACCAGATGGATGACTGGACAAGTATCCTAATCGTTCTTCTTGCCGTAGAGTTTTTACGATTTCAGGTTCATCGGACATTATAATCCGCTACCATTCTTCTTTCTTGTAAAATAGGTTTTATCCCTTCTTTCTTTTTTCGTAAGAGTATCTTTTTTTAATTCTGCGAGACGTTGCGCATGGTCTTTTTGAAGAAGATCATAGGTTTGTCTTGTTATTGTTCCTTTCGTATAATAATTTACAGCAGCTTCATTTCGAAGATGTTCCAGTTCCTCGATTTCATCTCGAATATTTTTTTTATGAAGAAGAAATCGTCGTTTGTTAATAACATAAAGTAATAGTATCATAATCGAAACGACGCCAAGTACACTGATGAGCTGAACGAAGGGAAATTCTGACACCGTTGGCTTGGTCAAGGAAAGGATATACGGTGTTGATCCACTGTTTCCAAATTGATCCGAAGCAAAAAAATATATTCGCTGACTCCCCTCAGAATGTATACGATCTGTGCAATCTATAGAATAAATACCCCCGCCTCTGTTTTGTAAATGGTAGATTTCATTGGTGATATCAGTGGTTACTTCTGCGTTTTCGATTGCTTGTCCGTCTGTGTATTGAACAGATACACTCAGCTCAATAGGATTCCCAAGGAAAAATCCATCGGAGGGCACTCCGACAACCTGAATGGAAAGTGAAACAGGAAGTATCTGAACTACAATCGTGCTTCCCCCAGCATAAAAAGATGAACCATTAACTGTTTTGCTTTCAACGGATAAAGCCCAAACACCAGTCGGGCTATCATAAGGGATGGAATAGACTCCTTCGTAATATCCTTGTTTTACTTCAGTTAACGGAAGTTGTTCTAACGATGGAAGTATGCAGGTCGTAGAAGCATTTGTCACTCCAATGTTATTCTCGGTGACAAAGACGGTAATATGGATAGTACTTCCTCTATAGAAAACGGTTCCAATAGAGGGTGAAAACCAAATCACGTTATAGCGTATTGTCTCCTCAGGAAGCAGGACTGTAATGTTTTTTGAGGAACGAAGTATATGACTGTCTTTTTGCAATTCAATAGTGATATTCCACAATCCTTCTGGATCACCATATGAGATGTGATAAAGATATTCGTAGGAGCCCTGTTGAGAAAGAGAAAGGGTAATTGAACGCATCCAGTCTCCGTTGTGCAATGTGATGAGCACATCAGAATTCAGAACGGCGTCCTCAGTGATATTTGTAACGTTTCCAAATATTCGTATATTCTGTCCTTTCTGATAGCTCTCTTTTTCGGTGTTCACAGATATAAGAGCAGTTGAAAGGGAATTACTCTGTGTATCATCGCAGCTTCCGATAAACGAAAATGACAGAGAGAACATGATTAGAACGATGAGGAATGTTTTTTGTCTATTCATTGATTTTCGTCTCAATGCCTTTATCATTTTTTTTTCGCTCCATACCGCCGCTCTAACAACCTTTGTCTTTTCGACAGTTGCGCGATTTTCGTTTCATATTCCTGAGACAACAATTCATAGGTTTCTCGCGAAATTGAATAGTCAGAATAATAGAAAAGGGCATTTTTTTGTTTCAACGAGTTCAATTCAGCCAATTGCTTTTCTACAGCACGAAGCCGCATCTTCCCATATTTGCGTTGAATAAAGACACTTAATCCTGAAATACATAGGATGCTCACAAGTAGAGAAACCCACCAATACTGGAGAAGATAACTTACAAATCGCATTTGAACAATCTCGATTTGTACAATGGTACTAGCACAGCTGTTTCCAAATGCATCCTCTCCCTGAATAATCACCACCCAGGACCCGATTTCATTAGCGGATGGCGTATAACTTGTGGTATACATCCCTGGTTCTAGTATGTTTTTGCTAAATTCCAATTCTGTTCCTGTTGGTCCCCATGTTCGAATCAC
>CAZLDE010000242.1:0-2644 GCA_964558215.1 uncultured Thermoplasmatales archaeon | reverse complement strand
CAATAAAATAAGGCAGGAAGTAAATCCTATCCTTGATGATATAATAAAAGGAAAAGCCGAAAACGAAAAAATACTTAATGAAATATCTCAAAAGGAACTTTCTGTAAACACAAAGATTGATGAGGATAAAAAATTATTGGAAGATACAGACACGGGTCATATCATTGCAAAAAAAATTAAAGAGGGAGAAATTAAAAAAAAGAAATAGAAGAAGTATATACTTTTGGTGAAAATCATGAAAATCAGGACCACCATATCCATCGATAAAAATTTATTGAAAGATGCTAAAAAACATAACATAAAAATTAGCACTTTTCTCGATAGAAAACTGCGAGAATGCTTGAATAATATCAATGGTGTTTTTGAGACGTCTTTTTCTGAAAAAGATGTTGGTTATGACGTCGCGCTTACAACGCGGAGATCGCCTGTTCAATTCCGGCCTGGCCCACTTTTACTTTCTCCTGGTGTCTGCGTCGAGATCATCAAAAAACACAGTTTTGGTTGACCCCCCATCTTGGTATAGGATATTATCTAGGGTAGTTTCTTGGATTGCTTTACGTATATCGTATTCTACTGCGTGAAGATAGCGTGATGTTGTTTTGATGTTGGAATGACCGAGAAGGATCTGAACGATTTTAACGTGTATTCCGTGTTTGAGAAGGTTGGTTGCGTAGAAATGGCGGAAGGAGTGCGGGTGGATCCAACCCATACCTGCTTTTCGTGCGGCGGTTTTGATGTCTTTTCGCGCTTGTTCTTCTGTTATTTTTCCTGATTTCTGTGTAAAAATATAGGATGCATGTGTTTTGTACCGATGATTTCTTATATAATTCACGAGGCTAGGATGTTGGGTTCCGTGGAGAACATACTCTTTAACAGGGATGATTCGTGTTTTTTGTCCTTTTCCGGTCACAATGAGTTCGTTTTTGTTCCAATCGATGTCATCGAGTTTCAAATTGCAGAGCTCACCGATGCGCATACCTGTGTTGGCGAGGAGATAGATGATGGCTTTGGTTCGTTTCCCAGTTTTACTTCGATCGCAGCTGCGGAGAACGAGGTTGATGTCTTGTGCGGTTGGTGTTTTGATGGGTTTTTCGTAGGATCTGTATGTGATGAAGGTGTGGTTGATGCCGCGGAATTTGCACCATGAATTCAGTGATTTAATATAGTGATTGAGTTGGTATCCTTTGGTTCCGTTTTCGATTCGTTTTGCAAAGTAGTCATAGGATTGTTCTGGGGTGAAGTTGATGAGGTCTATTCCGTGTTTTTCGAGGTGGATGAGTTTTCTGATTCGGTCACGTATGGTCGTTTTAGGATTGTATTGCAGTCTGGTGAGCATGAATCGTTCGAATTGTTTCCAGGTTTCAGGGTTAACATCCATACTTTACAAATCCTTACGGAAATGTAATTATTAATGGTTAATAAACTTTACGGAACTGTAAGGAATAAGTATTTAAGGAAGTTAACGGATTTGTAAAGAAATGACTGAAAAATCAATCACCGACATCGGAAAGGTTTTCAAAGATAAAGATGGCGCATACAGGATCTACGTTGGTAAACAGATCGCGAATGCCGCTCAATTTGATAACAAAGAAAAAGTTAGAGTAGACTATTATCCTGCTGAAAAAAAGATTGTGATAAGAAAAATTACTGAGTTATAAGGTATACGATCTATTTTTATGATTGCTTGTATTCAGATTTGTTCAATTGTTTCTGCCATATAATATTTTTACAATATATTTATATTTCACAAGAACATTCGATTCTATAGAACTATATTTTAAGAGGAGGAAAAAATTGAGGAAAAAATTTTTGTTAGTGACGTTTGTAATAGCATTAGTTCTGTTAACGTCTTTTCAGATTGGATTAAAAAATTTGGAAGCGGTAGCCGATAAACAGGCTCCAGAAATCACCTCACTTTCCGCTGACCCTGAGACAGTCGGTTTTGGTTTTAATGTTTCAATTTCTCCGACAGTCACCGATGATCTCAGTGGTGTTAATTGTGTGAAGATAAACATCACATTTCCTGATAATACATTTGAAAATTTTACCATGGACAAAATACGAGGAAATTCGTACAAATATGAATTTTCTGATACATGGCATACGGGCCAATATAATTATACCGTATGGGCGGTTGATAATGCGAGTAACGCAAATCTCTCTTCTCAGTATAGTTTTAATGTTTCTGCACAGCTAACGGTGGATGTCGCCACATTAAAGAATAATTATACTGACAATGAATATGTGAATCTCACCGATCCACCAATCCTGCCTGAAGACTATAGTGTTGTTGATAGGGGATTAACTTGGAACAAATATTACAATGCACTAACCGGGAACAATATTTTGGAAATTTATGACACACCCATGAACTATCAAGACGCATTTAATACTTGGATACCTATTAATGAGACAATCGAACAACTTACACCAACTCATCAGGCGTACACGTATGGGTATCGTTTTGGAAATGAAAAAGGATTATACCATGCATACTTTAAACCAAATATCCAAGAGTCATGGCCCATAGCATTTGCCTTCAATAAATCGACAAATCCCGCCGTTCATGTTATTAGAAGTAAACTTATGGGAGTCGGGTATCTTGACCCGGAGAATAACTGGGCGTATCACTATCTGCAGAATG
>CAZLDE010000241.1:0-2659 GCA_964558215.1 uncultured Thermoplasmatales archaeon | reverse complement strand
TACTTGATTCTATAAGGGGCGGTACAACAACTTCAGGCTATTTTGGACAGCACTGTATCCGCATATTGGCAAATCAAGTCAGGCCAATGATAACGGGTCATAAGCCGCACATTTTCCTGTGTGATTTTCCGTGATGGTTGCCCTATAATGACCTTCCTGAAGTTGCTATGCTGACACATTATCATGATATTGGACTGCATCAACAAAGTCTTGCGTGGGAACTAGACTATAAATTGAGAATTACCGTTTGAAGAAATGTTAATAATGAAAAAAGAAAATTAGAGTGGGCTGCGATTAACAACCCACTCTTTATCCGCATCCCAAATATCACTTTTTTGGCAAAGTGTAGGTTATAGTCCCTTCCCCGTATCCTTTTGGCCCAGCTTCCCCTTTTTCGACTGGAAGAAACTTGGATTTAGCACTTTGAGTCCCCTTGATTCCCTCAAATCGGCCTGTTCCTTTGATGATTTCGCTTTCCCATTGCCCCGCAGCTCCTCCGAATACACCTCGACTCTTTATTATAATGGCAGAGCCATCTTGAAACTTTATGTTTACGTACTGCATAAACGAGCCAAACCCTTTTATAAAATCACCTGTACCGACATGGTTAATAGTCGCAACCTCCCCGTTTTCAAACACATAAAAAGCTCCCCGCGTAAAAAGCTCCACACTGTGCCCTTCCACATCGGCGACTGGAACGCTCTCCCCTGTAATCGCATAGGTGTAAAACTTGTAATTCATTGTCTCTGCTCTTGCCTGAATGGCAGACCCAAGAACCAAGAACAAGATCAGTAATATGCTAAAGAGAACCCATATTGACTTTTTTGTAGCCATGGCTGTTTCCTCCTTTATCGTTTTGGAAATATAGTTGAGTTTTATAAAGAAAGGACGATTCCGGAAAGGCATAGAAAAAGGGCTCCAAAGGATTTTCAAAATCCCCTGAAGCCTTCAGTGGGGTATCTTCCGACAACTCCTTTGCATGGCGGACTCCAAAAGGTTGAGGGTTAGTTTGAAAACAGGACCGTTTTCAGGGAGCAGGTCAATCTGTCACATGACGACGACCGTGATGCATGCACGTTATTGCCGTTTTCTCTCCAACCAGAAAGCGATCCAAGCGGAGCCTAAATAGAACACAAGCATAATGAAGACAAGCGGTCTGGGTGATGGAGGCAAAGGCAGAAAAGCCATGACAATCTGGAATAACAGCATAGTCAGAAAGAACAGCACCATGCCATACCTTCCTCCAAAGGATGAAGCGGAAGTTGATCGGAAGTAGAGAAAAATGCCGCCGAGGGTGATCGCAGCCTCCAGCAACAAGGATGGAAGGGGAAAGTTCCAGAGGCCAAACCCTACCTTATAGATGTCACCAAAGAGAGGCAGGTCGGGACGATGTTCCAGCAGATCCAAGAACCAATGGACTAGGACACATGCACCGACTAACAGGGCAGCCCGTTGTGTACCTCGAAAAATCGGAAGATTCTTATATGCAACAAAAGCAATGACTGACCAGATAAGGGCAGCAAGCAAGCTATGTGAGAAGGGGAAATAATATAGGTCAAGCGGATTCGAGGCAGTGATTCCAGGCACGAACCTCACTTTTTCAACACCGATTAGCACTAAGAAGGCCCACACGATGTCGACTAACTGGGCTGCGAGGAACAGCAGCCACAAGGGGATGGACTTATCGACACTCTTGGCCACAAAAGCGGGAGCATAATGTCCGATAATCATAATTTTCTCCTTTCTTTAAGAGTGCCCACATATACAGCCAGCAACGAAATCTAATCTACCGATCTGATTCTTTAGCAAGAACATGGGAAAATGGTATTGCGATCAGGTCTCCTATAATAAAGGTTGCAAAGATTATTACAGTGGGTATGGCGTAACATGGAAAATGTGCGGTAACCAAGAGAGGCAAAACAACTCCGATGAACCATATTGACTTGTAGAAAAGTTGCAGCAAAAGAACAGGCACGAATTTGAGAGGAGACCTTAGACCCAATATGGACAATAAACCGAATGCCAAGTAAACGCTGCCAATAATTCCAAAAGCGACTGGTTCTTCAACCGGCCATGTAAACGATGTTTTTATTGTCTGAGGAATGAGGATGATTCCCAAACCAAACAATCCAGCCAAAATAATGGTGTAAATATACATTCCCTTGATCCAACCCCATCGAATGTCTTTATTCGTAGCCATTGCGTCTCCTCCTTTATCAAAAAAACAATATTTCTAACCTCATATGCGAACTTCCCCCCGTATAAAGGATGATCTTTTCAATCATGAAGGCCAGATGGAGATCAGCGGGAACTCAGGTGTAAATTTATCGGGGGAATAAATAAAAAACCTCCAAGGGAGTCTTCGGACCCCTCAGAGGCTTCCCATGATCACTTTTCGGCAACCCCACCCTCTCATTTCACTCACCGGAAGGCCAAAGGGGTTAGGTTGATGGGTTTGCTTTGTGAATGAAAAACGATGATAGATGGATGCTCTCACAGAAACGGAAAGTCAAGAGAAAAAAACTTCGTTCTTCATCATTGTTTATCGTTCGAAAGGCTGGATCTCTTCAGAAATTGCTGGACGCTTGACTACGGGAAGTACGCATCAACCGGATGAACCAATTGGATTCCTCCGTGCGCCAGCCCGGGGCGAAGCCCC
>CAZLDE010000240.1:0-2668 GCA_964558215.1 uncultured Thermoplasmatales archaeon | reverse complement strand
AAAGGATATTTTCCCGAAGCGAAATCTCCTTGACATACAGGATTCCTTTCCGTATCGTCGATCCAACAGAAAGGCAAGTTCTACTAGACTCAATATAAAGGAGAAGAAAATGATCAGCAAAAGAATGTACGAGGCCATCAACGATCAGATCAAGCACGAAATGGAATCCGCCTATATCTATCTGTCCATGGTAGGCTATTTTCATGCCAAGAACCTCGACGGGATGGCCCACTGGCTGCGTGTCCAAACCCACGAGGAGACGATCCACGCGATGAAGTTCTTCGACCATCTGACCAACCGGGGTGCTTCCGTCGTTCTCAAGGATCTCAAGCAGCTCAAGACGGATTGGAAAAACCCGCAGGAGCCCTGGCAGGATGCATACGCACATGAACAGTTCATCACGGGAAAGATCCACAGCATCACCAAGATCGCCCGCGAGGAGAATGACTATACAGCCGAGCCGTTGCTCAACTGGTTCCTCAACGAGCAGATCGAGGAGGAAAACAACACGGACAAAATCTGCCGTCAATTGGAGATGATCGGCGACAGCAAGGATGGGCTCTTCATGCTGGACCGTGAGCTGGGGACCCGTGTTTACCCGGCGGGCTCGCCCTTTGATCCTCTGGCCTACAACCTGGCCCCGTAATATCCGGGTGACGGCGTTGTTGTGGAGTCCGGGGAGGTGATGTTGCCCCTGTTTCCCACGAAGCGATGAGCGACCGGAAGTGGTTCGAAGACTGTGGTTGGCGGAGCGGCCAATGACCGTCGTCTGAAAGCAGAAGAGAGACGAAGATGACGCTGTCCCGCACATCATCGAATCAGAACGTTCCCTTGCGGCATATCGAAGAAGCTGTGCCGGAGTGATTGAGAAAAGCTGAAGACCCCGTGTACTTGTAAAGAGAGCGGGGTTTTTTGATTATGGCGACTCTGGGTTGAACTATAATTCACTTGTTCATACCAAAAGGAGGAAGTCATGGAACGAGGATCATATTATAAATGGCTCTTCATTATTGGTGCCTTATGGAACTGGGCTGCAGGTGTTCAATTTTTCTTCTGGTATGACCCGATTTTTGCCCGTCTCAACATGCAGGCCCTTAACTATCCAGCCATCATGCAGTTGGCTATGTCTTTGGTGTTTGTCTTCGGTATCGGGTATTACTGGGTTTCAAAAGACCTCTCTAAGAATCATGACATCGTGAAGTTGGGAATCATAGCCAAAGTTATTGTGTTTTTGATTTTTTCCTACCATTACCTCTTCGGCAACATGCCGCTAATGATTGCCTTGTGTGGCGTGGTTGACCTAATCTTTGCGATTCTATTTATAGAATTTCTAAAGAGCGCAGGTAAAATTAAAGTGTGATCATGAGGTGTAAGAGTTGCCGTGTGGCGGGTGGTCTGCGTTCTGCGTTTATATATGCCGTGCTACAGAGCTTTAAAATAGTCCGTTGATGATCTTATGACCATCCCCAAAGAGCTTCACGAAGTATTGCCCTGCCCTCCGAAAACCCGTTCTTTCTTTGTGCTACCTGATCATAGCTCCGATTTCATGGATCAGTTCATCCAGTTCGATGGGCTTGCAGAGGAATAAATTCCCACCGATCTTTTTTTGTCCCTTCGCTCCCACCTCCTCCCGCTTGAGTATGGCGGTCACAAAAAGGACGGGAATGTTTTTAGTAGCTTCATTGCTGCGCAACGCTTCGGCTACCTCAGTGCCCATCATTTTCGGCATGATGATGTCCAGCAGAATCAGGTCTGGATGATAGCGGATCGCCATGTCGATCCCCTCCGGGCCGTCATATGCAGTCAATACTTCAAAATGTTTTGTTTCTTCCAGATTGAGCTTGACAAAATAGCAGAAATCTTCCTCGTCATCCACGATGAGGATCTTTTTCATGTTCACGGGAACCTGTTTCTTGAAGAAGTCCATGTTCACATCCCGAAAGGCCACAATATGACAATCCATGATGCATTGGGATTATATATGGTTCGAATAATAATAGAAATAAAAATCTGGAACTGAATGTGTCATTCCCCCTCCGGTACCCATTCCTTTCCTGAATTAAAAGAAGGTATTGCCACATCCTACTGCTCTTGATCCACAGCCAAAAGAAATGATTTGGGGGTGATGGTGGACTTTTTTCTTTTGGGGTGGTATTCCCCCCACGTGTCTTTTTTCATAAGAAAATATAGTAAGCAGTCATCTGCAATGTATCGCTAAAGGACGCATCCATGTTGTAACAATGGATAGATGTAATGGAGATGAAGACAAACGAGCATCCCTCATTTTTTTACGGATGGATTATTATGGCGGTCGGAGTTATCACCGGTATGTTGGTGTACGGTGTAAGATACTCCTTTTCCATTTTTTTCCCAGAGATCCTGAATGAGTTTGGCTGGAGCCGGGGCAGTACCGCTCTGATGATGTCCATTAACGTGCTTTTCTACGGATTAATGGCACCCGTAGCAGGAACGCTCTGCAACAGGTGGAAACCAAAGATATTGATGCGCGCAGGGGTGATCATCCTGGCACTTGCCATGATCGGGTGTTCATTTACCAGCCAGCTATGGCATTTTTATGTTTTTTTCGGTGTGATTGCTCCTGTGGGAACGGCCTTATGCGGTTGGCCAATCATATCTCCGGCGCTGATGAACTGGTTTGCCACCAGAC
>CAZLDE010000239.1:0-2676 GCA_964558215.1 uncultured Thermoplasmatales archaeon | reverse complement strand
GAAACAATGTGCCGCGAGTAGTAAAGGAATTCCTCTTATTTTAAGAGAAGATTGGGGATTAGTCTTTTTTCTTTTATGTTTTATTTTATAACATGTGTTCCTAATATTCATAATTATTATGCCTATTTCAGAACTAATGTAATACGTTCATTCCGCGAAAAAAGATACAGCTTCAAGAAATTTTCACTTCTTGTGAACAGATACTTCTCTTTGCCTTGACGGTCACCACATCTTCTTATAATACGTCATGTTTCGTTACCCTGCCATATGGATCTCGCTGGATTTATCCTCACCGTCATTGCGCTGACCGCCTCCGGAGCACTTGCCCCCGGTCCCTTGTTCATCCAGACGATAACCCAAGGGACGAAGACCGGAGCCCGCAGTGGCCTGATTTTCTCCCTTGCCCATACGCTTGTCGAATTCTCAGTCATCATGCTTCTTGCCTTCGGGCTTCTTGCCGTACGAAACGAACCATTCATCCGCGATGGCATCGGCCTGCTTGGTGGGACCGTCCTTATTGTCTTTGGAGCCTACCAAATCAAGGATTCCTTTCAGAAAAAGCAGATGGAAAGCAAACCAGCACCCTCCACCCATCGTCTTTTTTTCATCGGAGTTGTCTTCACCGCCCTCAACCCGTATTTCATCATCTGGTGGCTGACGGTCGGATCAAACCTCATTCTGCTTGCACTGGAGCTTGCCGCACTGGCTGGTGTGATATTCATGTTTCTCTGCCATGTATGGATGGATTATGTCTGGCTCACCACTGTTGCCTATCTCTCAAAGAAAGGAGTCAACGCCCTGGGGTCACGATGGTACCGTGTATTGATTGGAGCCTTTGGCATCGTCCTTATCTATTTTGGTGTCATGTTTCTGGGTGATGTCATCGCCTGGTGAAGAGACGACAAAGTCCTCAGTTAAAAGAAGATTTCCTCCGAACAGCTTCCTGCATCTAGTGTTTCGTATACAGAATAGAATACCCAAAGGTCTTTGAAAGCAACAACGTCTGATCATTATCAGAGAACCAGTAATTATAATAATACGTAAGAGCCAGGTCCGGGAGCTGTATGGTGAGTTTATTGTCCTGAAGCATCCACGTCCCCGGTTCACCCCCGTAGAGACAAGACCCCTCTGAAGAAAACTCAATCAACGCAGGATAGGCGGTCTCATTTTTCCAGCTACCAATGAATTTGTGTGAATCATCACTTTCTTGAGTACGCAGTTCCTCACATCCACTCAATGCCACAAGAAGAACACTTACCACGACGATGCTTCCAGCTATTTTTCCGATGGTCCCTCTCTCCGTTGTTACTTTGAGAATGGTTCTGTGTTATAAAAAAATATTGCCCCCCTCTTTTTATGATTTTTAAGAGGGGAGTTTCTTTCGTAGTTCCTCAGCTTAGAGATAGTAGGAGCGGAACGAGGAAAACATGGCAGGAAGCGCAAGCACCGAGGTGATCATATACACGCCGATGACAATCATGCCGAGTCGAACGTACTTATCCATATGATCATTGACGATCCCACCTCCGATGAGAAAAACCCCGGTGATGAAGAACCCTAATGAGTTGATGACTTGTGCCGCTCGTAAACCGGTCATATCTGTGCTAAAGGTAAGGACGACCGCCCCCACCCAGATAAGCAACAGCCCAAGCAGGATTGCTGCGATAATAAGGTTTTTTGCGAACAGAAAACCAAACAGTTGATGAATCGGTTCTGTTACTTGTTTTGGTTCTTTTGTGATTTTTGCGCCACAGTTCAGACAAAACTTCGCATCCGGTAGAATATCAGCCCCACATTTACTACATTTCTCATCTCCCATGCGATACCTCACCTGCTCTCCGTAACGCTCTAGCGGTATTTATGTGTTAGCTTAAAAACCCTTGATGCTGTCGTACATAAGACAGCACATCCCTAATACATGATGATGCAGTAATCGAGAGGACCTCATCACGTGATTTAGAGTAACTCAATAAGTTGTTTAATCTGAGGATTCTTCAGCCCCGATTTTCGGATCGGGAACAGCGTCTCAAGAAGAACCAACTCATCAAAATACTGACCGATACTATTTGTTATTGACTGAACCAACCGTTTTGCAGTCATAAGATCAGGAGCATAAAAAGTAAACACGCCACCATAGGACCCATGAGTGAGGTAGATATGCTCCACTTTGACTAACTCCGGGATAAATGAATCCAATTTTCCTAGTACCATTCCTTTTTTATGGCTAACTCTATCGGTATCGTCGATCGTTTTATAATTAAAATAAAATGTTTCATCCCCTGAATTTCTTCATCTGAAATCGTCGAGTACCCCCAGATGACTTTTTGTTTTTCAAGGTTCTTGATAATTCGCCAGACCTTCTGACGGGAAAAACCACATTTTTTCGCAATGGTTTCTATGTTTTCTTTCGCATTTTTTTCTAATGTTTCAATGACTTTTTTTTCATCTTCAGTTAAAATTTTTTCATTGTTTTTCATAGGGATCTCCCTACATGATAGGTTATTTCTTTTTTTTTGATTCCTTTTTATTGAACCTCTCTCTGATACTCCCATCTTCATGGTAACACTTGTTTCTTTAAAAAACCTCTGGATGGCATAGAAACAGTAAAATAAAAAATTTTTGTATTTGTTTAGCTAGTTCGTTCTTCTTTTAATAAACCGAAAAATCCATGCAGCA
>CAZLDE010000238.1:0-2699 GCA_964558215.1 uncultured Thermoplasmatales archaeon | reverse complement strand
TATTAGGGGTGTTTACTCTCTTGGTTTGTTGTAATGTGACAATGTCAAGGTAAAATAAAACATAAAATCATTGTTTTAAGCGGCAAAGGTGGTGTTGGAAAAAGTACAGTTTCGGTAAATCTAGCTTCTGCTCTTGCACAAAAAAATTATAAAGTTGGTTTATTAGACAGCGATTTCCACGGGCCCAGTATACCAAAAATACTTGGTATCGAGGATAGAAAACCAACAAATTCTCCAATTGGTTTCAATCCTATTTCTGTTACACCTAATCTAAAGGTTATGTCAATGGGTTTTCTGCTTCACGATAATGATTCACCTATAATTTGGCGTGGACCAATGAAGATGGGTGCAATAAAACAGTTTATTGGTGAAGTCGATTGGGGTGAACTAGACTATTTAATCGTAGATCTACCACCAGGTACCGGTGATGAACCATTGAGTATCGCGCAGCTTATTCCACATAGTGATGGAGCAGTTATTGTCACAACACCGCAGGATTTAGCATTAGTTAGTGTACGTAAATCCATTAATTTTGTGAAAAAAATGAATATGTCAGTGATAGGTATTATTGAAAACATGAGTGGTTTTACTTGCCCTCATTGCAACAAAGAAATTAATATTTTCAAAACAGGTGGTGGACTAAAAACATCCATGGATTTTCAAATACCATTTCTTGGTAAGGTTCCAATTGATCCTCAGATTGTTACAAGTAGTGATAGTGGTGAACCATTCCTTGATAAAAACGCCTCAACAGATACCGGCAAAGCTTTTGCAGACATTGTAAATAAAATTGAAAAAATTGTAAATCAAAGGAGATGAAAAAGATATGCCAAGAAGGCGAGGAGGCGGTGGTTTCGGACGATGCGGAGGTCGAGGTCTTGGCGGTGGATATGGTATGGGCCCAAGTGGAGAATGTATATGTCCCAACTGTGGAAATCGGGAACCTCATCAAAGAGGTGTCCCTTGTTATACAATGAAATGCCCGCGTTGTGGTACGCTTATGACTAGACTTTATCAATAATTTATAGTAGAAAAAATTGAGGTGAAAATAAAAATGAAAATATGTATATCATCAACAGGAAAAAATTTAGATGCAATTGTTGACCAAAGATTCGGCAGATGTCAATATTTTTTAGTTGTTGACACAGAGACAATGAAAGTAAAAACTATATCTAACGAAGCTACGCTCTCCTCAGGTGGTGCAGGGATACAAGCAGCTCAAATCGTTACAAAAGAAGACGTAGGTTCTGTGATTACAGGTAATATTGGGCCAAATGCTTTTTCAATACTTCAGGCAGCTGGTATTAAAGTCTACATAGGCGCAGAAGGAACAATAAAAGAGGCTATTGAAAACTATAAGAAAGGAAAGCTGAAAGAAACAGGCGTTCATAACGTTGAAAGTCATACAGGACTAGGAGGCAGAAGATAATGAAAATATGTATCCCAACTATGGGAAGCAAGGGGTTAGATGATTTTGTAGGCGAGCATTTCGGAAGAGTCCCAACATATACTATTGTTGATCTTGACACGGATGAAGTAAAAGTTGTTCAGAATACAAGCGAACACATGGGCGGAGTAGGTTATCCACCTGAGATTATGGCACGGGAGGGTGTTAATGTCTTAGTGTGCAGAGGGCTTGGTCGACGCGCTATAAGCATGTTTGATGAAACAGGTATTGAAGTGTATATTGGTGCATCAGGAACAGTACAAGATGCGATTTCTGCTTTCAGACAAGGGCGTCTCCAAAAAGCAGGTGCTGGTGATGCTTGTGGGCAACATGCATTCCGTGATCAGCACCATCATGAGCACCATGGTGACCATTGCCAATAGATAAATAACGATGCAAAGATGATTCTATGCCAATCTACGAATTTGAAAACAGAAAACCACGCATAGGTAAAGGTACATTTATTTTTCCATCAGCAGATGTGATTGGAGATGTAACTATTGGTGAAAACTGTTATGTTGGACCTGGTGCTCGCATCCGTGGAGACTACGGTTCAATAAAAATTGGTAATGACACTGCTATAGAAGAAAATGTGGTTATCCATGCGCGACCAAATGAAAAAACAATAATCGGAGATTCCGTTACAATAGGACATGCAGCAATCATACATAATTCTACAATTCATGATTGGGCAATCATTGGTATGGGTGCAATAGTAAGCGATTATGCAGATATAGGTGAATGGGCTGTTGTTGCAGAAGGTGCCGTGGTAAAAAATAAAACAAAAATTCCGGATAAATCAATCGCAGTTGGTGTACCAGCAAAAGTTGTTGCAGAAATAAACTCTGATTATAAGAAACAATGGACTGAATACAAAAAAATATATTCTGATTTAGCAAGGAAGCGGTTTCCAAATTCCCTAAAAATGCTAGACAAATTGGAGCTTTGATAACGATGATCATCGCTGTTGCTAGTGGAAAAGGGGGTACTGGAAAAACAACAGTTGCTACAAATATTGCTCTAAGTATAGGAAATGCTCAGTTCCTTGATTGTGATGTTGAAGAACCAAATGCAAATATTTTTTTACACGCAACACTCAAAGAACATGAAGACGTCTCTGTGATAATCCCTGAAATAAACAAAGAAAAATGTGACTATTGCGGTAAATGCTCTGAGTTTTGTGTATATAATGCATTAGCTGTTGTCCGTCAAAAAATTCTGGTTTTTCCTGAGTTATGTCATTCATGTGGTG
>CAZLDE010000237.1:0-2720 GCA_964558215.1 uncultured Thermoplasmatales archaeon | reverse complement strand
CTATAAGCATATGTATTTATATTTGATACAAGTTCCAAAATTATCGATTGTGGAGGATTTAAACGATGAAACAGGATCGGAATAGAAAAGGAAGGCTGGTGTTTTGTCTCGGCATCTGTCTGATGCTGCTGATGATTTCTTGTTTGGCTGCCACGGCTACGACGACCTCAACTACCCTGCAGACCAAACCAACCACTGAAACAACTTCATCAAAGCTGAGTTATCTTCGAAATCTGTACCCGTTTAAATTACTCAGCTGGGATTTCTGGAGCAGCCCCCCTCATATTTTCACCCGGAACACCGGGAATATTGGTATCGGAACTACTACTCCAACTGCGAAACTAGACGTCGTTGGAAACATCGCGATCAACGGTCTGGAAATCATCGATGCCTCAGGAAAATGGGTCGGTGATATTTCAAATATGCAAGGACCACCAGGACCACAAGGGGAACAAGGACCGGAAGGACCACAAGGTCCCCAGGGGCCTCAGGGGATACAGGGACCACCCGGGCCACAAGGACCCCAAGGACCACAGGGACCACCAGGTGAACAAGGACCACCGGGACAGAACGGGTCACAAGGCATACCCGGTGTCCAAGGACCGATTGGTTTGACCCCTGCCCATGAATGGTTCAACACCCTGCTACGGTTCCAAAACCAGGATGGCTCCTGGGGGGAGTTTGTCGAACTTCAAGGAATGCCAGGGGACACACGATGGGAATTGAACGGACAGAACATCTACTATGTGACCGGTGGTGTCGGAATTGGCACAAAAACACCATCAGCAACCTTAGAGGTGAACGGCTCGATAGCTGCAAGCACCTTTGTTGGTGATGGATCACAACTGACCAATCTTCCCCACTTTAGCCGACCTCTGCTGATTTATACAAACAAATACGGGTATAACATCTCTGGTACCTATGAATATTATTATGAATTCACACCAATCCTCGCGGGTAATCTTACCGGTGATTTCTTAAAAATTGAACTCACTGGGTATGGCATGGTCCATCTTAAAGAGAACAGCGAGGGCGGCATTGATGTGGGGATTAATACCAAACATCCCGGGGGAAGTTATTCAATAAGCATGCCCGCACAACATTTCTTGTATGCAAAACCCTTGGCTAGTGCGTTTGCCACCGACTTTCAGAACTTCGGTCAGATGAGTTCCCTTACCTGGTACCATCAGTTAACATCCCCGGAGAAACTTCAGGGTGTCCAGATACAGTTGCATGTGCATCTCTATAGCCCAACATCAGGGGGACAGTCCGTAGGTTTTGAAAACGTGCAAACCATCATTAGTTGTGTGTAACAACAGAAACAAAGCAAGGGCTCCTCCAGGGGGTCCTTCTAATTTTCTTTTTTTGTGCTCTGCCTTTACAAGTATCAATACAATATTGTTTTCTATCACCGTGGAAAAAAGAGAGGAGAGGAAATGAGAATGTCTCTCAATTCCTTAGAGGAGCGTTTCAGAAGAACTTAAATGCGTTGATTTCCTGTCTTGCAGTGTTTCCCGCTTCATCATAGACAACGATTCGGATGGTATGGGGGATGAAGGGCAGGCTGAATCGTTTCCATAAAAACGTATACGGCGAGGTTGTGATTTCAGCTTGCTCCTTTCCATCAATGAGAAACGAGATTCTATCGATACCAGATTCTGTGTCATTTGCGATGACCGTGATGGTGATCTGACCGATGATCAGCGCATTTTTCAAGAACAAAAGCTGTGTCCCATCATTATCTTTGATGTAGAAATAACCGTTCTGTGGTTTTTCAATTGTGACGGTTGGTGGGGTGATGTCAGGCACAGATGCTGTGGTGAAACTCCAGACAGGGCCTTCCGTGACTTCTCCATGGTTGTCGTGAGCGACAATCTTCCAGTAATACGTTGTATGGAACTGCATTATACCCACGTCATAGGTCATCTCAAAGATATTGGCTTTTAGCAGTGGTGGGGGGTTTGTGGTTCCGAAATAGAGGTCAGAGTACACGTCCTCACCGATATCTTGATCGTTATTTATCCAGGAGAGATCTTTTGTGACGTCAACGTTGGTGGCACCATCAGCTGGTTTGGGGTTTGTGGGAACCGCTGGTGGATGTGGGGTTCCAAGCCAGACGCCGTCCGCATCATCGACATAATACGCATCGAACGGGTTTCCACTTGGAGGGTCAGAGAATCCTTGATGAACCGCGGAGTTAAAGACCACAGCGATGACCTGTAGGTTCCCATATTGGATAGCTCCGAAATCATGACCAAAGCCATCGTCAAAATCATGACCATCCCAGACCACGGAGCCTATCCATGTGTCAGATGTTGGAATGGTGATATCTTGGTTAAAAGCGTAATCCAGGAAGGCGAATGTATATGGATGTCCCATCGTATCATTCCAACCCATGGTCGATTCAACTTCCGTCACATACACGTGGATATGACCGGTATAGCCAGAACTCTCATGGTTTTGGACGTTGACATCGATGTCTATCTGCGCGTTCCCCAGCCAGAGTGCGCTGAGGGTGACATCAATATTTGGGACGATACGCGCACCGCAGGTTGTAAGATCCTGACGATAGTATGCCTCTGCTTCTGGGAACCCGCCAACCTCGACACGGTACCCACCATCGAACCAGACTGTAGGATATCCCCAGATGTTGTATTCGTTAATGCGCTCAGCAGCAGCATCATTTTCGAAATCGACCAAGCTGACATAATAGAAGGGGT
>CAZLDE010000236.1:0-2724 GCA_964558215.1 uncultured Thermoplasmatales archaeon | reverse complement strand
AAATGCACTCACTTCATATACACATTTTAATTTTCACTTGCCGAACTACTGAACTAATAAAAATCTATTAAAAGGGGAAAACCATACAAACCCCTATGAAGGGAGGATTGTCCGATACACAAAAAAGGCTAATCGAATGGCTTGAACAAAATAACCGTTGGTTTGTGACGACAGAAGAAATCGCAGACTTCCTATCCCTATCAAAACAAGAGGCACGACGAATAGGATTCACCCTCAGCCTAAAAAAATGGTTCATCACCCTCAAACACAACGAATACCTCCTGTTACAATCACTCACAAAACAACAACCCCTCGATATCCATCCCCTGGTCATCGGAAGCCACCTCATTGACCCCTACTATTTTTCATTTTCCACAGCGGCAGCCTACCATAAGCTTGTCCCGGTAAACACCAAGATCATGTATATTGTCACCACAACCATCCGCAACAACCCTGATATCCGCAATGTTTCCTACCGGTTCGTCCATGTCACCCCACGCAAATTCTTTGGGTACACCCCGGTCAGCATCGATGGCCAAAAGGTAAACATGGCAGAGAAAGAGAAAATCTTTGTTGACAGCCTTGAAAAATTTAAGTACATGGGTGGTCTTGCCGAGGTCATCAGACTGCTAAAAAGCAACATACAGAACCTTGACGTGCAACGCCTCGTTGATTACACCGTCCTTATGGGATCAAGTACGCTTATCCAACGAGTTGGCTATGTCTTGGACCATCTCAATGTCTCCTTCGACGAGGACTTCCTCAGAAGTTACAGCCTTGGGGTCTTGACCTATCTGGACCCCTACAGCTCCAGTGACATGAAACCAAGACGAGACGAGAAATGGAACCTGATGATCAACATCCCAGACTCACTTTTCACAGAAAATCCCTGAAAAAAAGATTTTTTCTCATCTCTCTTTCATCTGGCTGAGATACAGACGTTTTTTCCGTTCGATTTCAACAAACCGCTCGACAGCCGTAAGCACTTTTGCTTCCCAGGTTTTCTCCTCAAGGATTCGTCCCAGTGCCGCGGTGTCCAGCTGACTGACTTCCTGAAGCTTCCCAAACGACTGCAACACCTGCTCTAACTCTTCCCGCTGGAGGCTGTTCTTGCTTGGAAAACAATATTTCTCGTTTTCCGAGACCCGTATTTTGTTCTTGGATCCGAACACCACATCAATGTGTTCTTTTTCGGCAAACAAGATCAACGCCTCCTCAAGCTTTGCTATCTCTTCATCCCATTGAAGGTTTGCAATCTTCTGAGCGGCTTTGACCTCCGCGTACCGATTCACCAGTGTTACGCCGGTGTCCTTGAGGTACTCGTTCTCAACCTTGTCTTGTATCACATACAGATGTGACCAGTGAGGACAACAGGATTGATACTCACACCATTTACAGAGGAACCCTGGAGTTGCTCTGAACCGCTCGTCATGCTCAATTCTCTCAATTAATTGAATCGTATCACGTTTCAGCTGCTCTAGCTCTGCATCGGTCCGGGTAGAATCAATTTCCTTATCGAACTTCAAGAAATGCCAAATCAACCGTACATGCTTAACGTCCGGGTACTGGTTTTTCACTCCTATCATATACAACGCGAGCTGCCGGTCTGTCCGGATATAGTCTGCCAATGGCAGCCGTGAGTTGGTCTTATAATCATGGATCTCGTAAAACCCATCCTTTCTCTCAGTCAATCGATCGATATATCCCTGCAGCTTGTACTGTCCTGCCTCATCAAGGCTGATGCGGATCAGCTCCTCCAAGGCGACCGTCCTTCCCTGGTCGAACGGATGATAATGAACATAATAGTCAGAGAGGTACTTCTCAGCCATCCCCAGATAATTCTCAGGACTGTACTCGGTGTTAACGATGATGATATCATCACTCCAATGCTCCTCCCACTGCTTCTCTAACCACACAAGCAGATCTTCAAGCGTATCCTTCTTTTGATACTGCAGGTCGCGATACAGTTTTTCAAGAGCCTCATGGACCCGGATGCCAAGGAACGCTTCGACGGTCTCTTCCTCTTCTGTTTGAATCTTATCGATGTATTGGAACTTGAATTTCTGTGGACATTGCTCATAGCAGCTCAGACGCGAATGGGAGTACACGGTCATAAGAACAGAAAACATATGTGACGGTTTAATGGTATCGAACCAATCTTGCTTTTGTATAAAAGAAAAAACCATTTTTGATGAATCGAAGAGTGGTTTTCATACATAAAAAAAAAGTAAATAGAGTAGTTTTATATGAAAATGTATCAGGTCAGCAAACAGTCATAATTATCCTAAGTAGAGTTTTGCAGGATAACGAAAGCACCAAATGTCCTTGCTAGGAATTCCACTGTGGTATTCTCCACGTCCTGGGCATAAATAGTAAGTTTGATCCATGGTATTTTTGAAATAACCCCGAGTCCTATTCCAAAGCGAATAAATCTCGTTTTCATTGTAATTGTTTCCCCGGAAGGGATATCCGGGAGGCTTTCTGTCCATTGTCTGGTTCTTAAGAAAAATCCATCACCATGTATGACACGATAACCCACCTGGGTTGCATCTGCTGCCCCCACATTCTGTATACACACAGTTAATCCAATTCCTCCTCGTATGTCTACAATATGAAGTTCTGGTTTTGGAACCATGGATGCGGTTGTAGAAAGAAGCGGAAGAAGCAAAAGGGTAAACAGCATGATACCAAATATACTTTTTTTCATTTGATTTTCCTCCGAAT
>CAZLDE010000235.1:0-2783 GCA_964558215.1 uncultured Thermoplasmatales archaeon | reverse complement strand
TATTTGGATAGCTCCTTCAGGACAGTTAGGGATGCACGCACCACAGCCAGTACATTTTTCTTCGTTGATTTTAATGATTTTTCGTTTTGCCATTCGAATCACTTGATATATTTTTTATACCTACTATCTAATAGATACGAAGCTATTTATAGCAGATAGTTTCTAAAAGGATACCATGCATGAATCGTGTACAATCTATAGGACCATTGATTTTATCTCGAAAAAATGGACGTTGCTTATCCTTCTTGAACTGTATAAATCAAAAGGGAAGAGACGATACTCGGAGCTGAAACAGAGTCTCCTTGATATCACACCAAAAATACTCTCGACAAGACTTCGGGAACTGGAAAAACAAGGACTTATCATGAAAGAAATCGATGCAAGAACATTCCCTGTAAAATGCGAATATTCGTTAACAGAGAGCGGTAAGGATTTCATCCGTATCATAAAAGATATTAAGAAATGGTCGTTGCAATGGAAATATCACAACACTGAATGTGAACAACAGGATTGTAAAGATTGTGAATTATGATTCTTGACTGGTGATTATCCTTGGCGGTTACGGAAATAGACGCAAAGTCGATTCTACGGAAACATAAGAAGATTGATTCCTGGTTTCTCTCAGCCTACGGGATGAATCTCTATCGGGGTTGCACCCATAACTGTGTGTATTGTGATGGTCGCGCAGAAGGGTACTACGTTGAAGGTGATTTTGGTACTGATGTCATTGTCAAAGTAAATGCGTTGGAGCTGTTACGTCGTGAGTTAGACCCAAAGCGAAAGCGAACATCGTTCAGATCTGGATATCTCATGATCGGTGGTGGTGTTGGTGACAGCTATCAACCCGCTGAAGAGAAGTATGGACTGACGCAACAAACCCTAAAGCTTCTGTCAGAAAAAAATTTCCCGGTTCATATTCTTACAAAATCAACACTTGTGAGGCGAGATGTCCAGGTTCTGAAAAAAATAAATGAACAAAGCAAAGCGATTGTGAGTTTTAGTTTTTCTTCCACAGATGAAACGATAAGCAGGGTCTTTGAACCTGGTGTTCCTTCACCTCAGAAACGTCTTGAAACCATTTCGTTTTTAAAGGACAACGGGATTGCCTGTGGGATGTTTTTACTCCCCGTTATTCCTTACATCACTGACCAGAAGGAAATAATGGAAAAAACAATACAGGATGCAAAACAGGCTGGTGTCGATTTCATCATCTTTGGTGGGATGACACTCAAACAAGGCCGACAACAAGAATATTTTTTAAACGTCCTTCGACAGTTCGATCCCGCTCTTGAGAAGGAATATCAGAAAATCTACTCTAATAATCCTTGGGGTCAAGCTCGGCCTGACTATTATCATCAGCTTAATCTAACGTTTCATTCCCTCATGAAACAGACTACCATACCAAAGAGAATACCACCAAGATTGTATAAAGATCTTCTGAGCGAAAACGATTTAGTGGTAGTAATTTTAGAACACCTCGACTATTTATTAAAACTTGAAGGGAAAAAAACACCATTTGGGTATGCTGCTTATTCGATTTCACAAATACAAAAACCGTTGACAATGATGCTCGGTGATCTTGAATCTATCAAAGGGGTTGGAACGCAAACAGCGCAGATTATCAGAGAAATACTTCGTGTTGGAACCTGCAAGTATTATGAAGAACTGCTGAGGGGATAAAACTGAGAAATAATTTTTTACTCTTCAAATAGAAACAATTCATCAATTGTCGTGCGTAAGGCTTTTGCGATGTCATAGGCAAGCTGAAGCGATGGGTTGTAATTACCTTTCTCAATGAAAAGGATGGTTTCCCGTCGGACCCCTACCTTTTTTGCCAGATCCTCCTGGGTGAGATTATATCGTGCTCGCAGCTCCTTAATTCTGGTCTTCATGGTTATTTCCCCGAAAGATCATAGTAAAGAAAAGAAAGGACGCAGATCCCTAACGTTCCAGTAATGACACCGGCAAATGCCCATTGGTACAATGATAGGTTCCCGGTAAAATTGATGTAGAGGATTGCAACCGCGCTACTTCCCATCGTGTAGAGGAAGGAGTTTCTTGTTGCTCGACCGATGTTGATATCGATGCGTTCATCTTTTTTTGCCAGATAGGTAAAAAAGAACAGGATGAACGAAAGAAAAAGAAGAAACCCGGGGTCGTGATTTTGGAAGTACAGGAGGCTAAGGAGGGAGAGAAACCCAAGATACCATAATATATTTTTCATTGCATTCTCCTCTCTTAATTTTTTCCTTTCGTAGCAAGGTAGAGGTACGATGTCATAAAGACGATTCCGGAGACGATGACAACCAGAGCAGTCACCCGACTAGCTTCGAGTTCGTATCCGAAGAGGATGTCTATGAGTAAGGGACCAAACACCGCGCTCCAGATTGCAGCGATAAACCCGTAGTATCCAGATTTATAGCTAATGGTTAATAATCGTTCATCTTTTGTTGGCAAACCTTTTTTTATGTTTTTTGCACGATCCCAGAGCACGTATGCTGCTGCTGCAATTAATAGGATGATGATAGCAATTGATCCGATTTCTGTGGTTTCTAATGTTCCTAGATTTAACATCCAGATCGCAAGTGTGAGTAACACTATTGTGGTGATCATCACTCCGATGATGATTCCTGTTTTTTCTTTCATTCTTATTCCCTCATATATGTGTTTGTTAGTGCTAACATTTTATTATTTATCTCTAACATTATGTTATATATATGTAACATTTTGTATTTATAGTTTTCCCCTATCGATTATAAAGGCCACACAAGGTGCTCTACAAA
>CAZLDE010000234.1:0-2799 GCA_964558215.1 uncultured Thermoplasmatales archaeon | reverse complement strand
ACCCTTAACAGAACCATTTGATCTTAGAATATTTTTATTTATTACTGTGATTCTGGCTGCATGGGCCTGGACCTATAGCATGGTTGCGGTCACCTGGTTTGCTCTATATCCTGAGATGTGGGAGAGTGTTAAAGATAGAAGTGAGGTGGTGATCTATCGTCAAACCTTCGCTATTATTGGTGGGGCATTAGCAGTCGCTGGTTTTCCTTTAATTCGAGACTCATTATCACAAAATTCAGCAGGATTTGACACATGGGTGTGGGCTGGATTATTTCTTGGATGTGTCTTTGCCGGTGCATACTTATTTTCATTATTTGGAATTAGAGAGCGAAGCGAGCTTTCAAAGGGCGATACCTATTCGATGGGAAAATCAATTCGAATGACTTTCGCAAGTAAAGCGCTCCGCACCTATGTGATTATTGATCTCATGACCTGGTGCATGACCGGATGGTTAGCAGCAACAATGCCTTACTTTGCGAAATATTGCCTCTTAGTTACAGATACAGATGTAGCGTTGTTAATGGGACCATCGATGCTTGGGATTCTCTCCTTTTTTATTCTCTGGCGAATGGTATATGTACGGTTTGGTCCAAAAACTACCTTAGCTGTGACCACGATGGCTTTTACCCTTGCATATATCCCGTGTTTATTTGTTCAAACAATAATAGAGGGAGCGATTTGGGCGTTTTGTGTGGGTGCTACGATGTCAGGGATTTTATTAACAAGAGAGATTATGATGGGTGATGTCGTCGATGAAGATGAAATCAAAACTGGAGTACGACGCGAAGGTTCGTACTTCGGTGCATTTATGGCGATTGAAAAAATATCATTTCTCATCATTCCCTTTAGCATCGGGTTTGTTCTTTCTGGGATGATTGGATACAACCCCCAGAATCCCCCTCCTGAATTTATGAATATGGGACTTCGAATCGGCATGGTGATGTTTGCTGTCATTTATTCCATTGTTCTTTTCATTGTACTGCATTTTTATCCGATAGGAAAAGAAAAAGCCTTGCAGATTAGCAAGGACATCGAATCCTTACATAAAAAGAAAGAGCAACAAGTCGTACACAAGTAAAATTTTATTGTTGTACGGAATTATGATTCGGGGTTTTCGTAGTTGAACATTTCGCATAACGTATCATACAATTTTATGTATTTTTTATATGTATCACGATAGATTCTGACATTATCTTTCTGCGGATTGAACTTCCTTTTTATTCGAACCATATTCTTTGATGCTTCTTTTACACTTTTATAGAGACCAACTGCTTTTCCTGCAAGAATTGCTGCGCCAAGACATGCTGCCTCTTCATTTTCTGTGCGCAGGATGGTTTTCCCTGTGACATCTGCCTTGATTTGATTCCAGATATCGCTTCGAGCCCCTCCACCAAGAACCCGTATTTCATTAACCGGAATGTGAAGCTCTTCTAACACGTCAATGTTTCTTCGTACGATACACGCAATTGCTTCCATGATCGCGCGAGCAAAATACGGCTTAGTATGTTTCAAGGTAAATCCAAAAAAAACTCCTTTAGCTTTGGGATTTACCTCTGGTGCCATCGCACCCTGCAGATGTGGGAGCATCACAAGACCATCAGAGCCAGGGGGTACTGCTGCGATTTCATTTCCCATAACATCGTATGCATCAATTCCCTTCTGTTTGGCGATTCTCATCTCTTCTTCCCAGAACTGATCTCGGTACCATCGCAGCACCATGCCACCGGTTGTAAACGTATGTGCCATGTACGTATTTGGGATGCCATGATAATGAATTGGCATTCTGCGTTTTCTGTCGAAAATTGGTTTCTGCAGTGTCGCACAAATGGCTAGAGCAGCACCTGTGTTTTCAGAAAAGATACCTTGTGTGATATTTCCAACACCAATTGCACCAGCAGCCTGATCTAAGACTCCGGTTGAGATAATCGTATGTTGTGACAAACCAAGTTCTTTTGCGACATCTGTTCTCATTTCTCCAACCGGTTCCCCTGGTTCTTTTACATCAGGTAACTGATCAATAGAAACCTGGAGATAATCCAGCATCTCATCCCAATATTTTTTCGTCGAAATATTCCAATAGACGGTTGAGCACAATAATGAACCTTCAGCGACGAATTCACCGGTCATCCGATAAATAAGATAATCTTCTAATAGGAGAATCTTGTAAATCTTATCAAAGATATTTTTCTCATGCTTCCTAATCCATAAAATCTTAGATGAAGGCCAGGTTGGAACAATCTTTACTTGCCCTGTGGTTTTATAGGAGAGACCATCACGATCAAATCGGCTCGATAATGCCTTTGCTTCTGCTTGAGCTCGATTATCCAGCCAAACGATAGCATTTCTAAGAGGGTTTCCTTTTTTATCAACTAATAGGAAGGTTTCACCTTGGACAGAAAGCCCTAACGCTCGTATATCCTCCGTATTGATTTTTGTTTTTTTCGTCAGATCTTTTATTCCTGATTTCAGTGCATACCAAAACGTCTCCGCAGGAAGTTCTACCGCTAGTGAGGTGGGGGTTAAGAGTTGATATTCTTTAGTAGAAATCCCAAGTAATCTGCCATTTTGATCAAAAAGAGATGATTTAAATGCGGTCGTTCCAGCATCTATACTAAGGATATACTCCATACAATATCACCTTGTAATCAGCATTAACTATCTGGTGGTGCCAATGCCCAACATACCAACACCGGTTCTTTGCCTGCGTTGATAAGTTTATGTGATTCTCCTATCGGAATAATCACGGCATCACCTTCATTTAATTGTTTTGAAAGTTTTGAGAATTGGCAGGTCACGGTA
>CAZLDE010000233.1:0-2817 GCA_964558215.1 uncultured Thermoplasmatales archaeon | reverse complement strand
TTAGAGATATATTTTGCTATCGATTTTTTCATCGTGTTTTTTTTATTAAAATTCTAGAGGAGCACCAAACTCTCTTACAATCTTCAAAATGATAATTACATCTTCGTTCTTGAGGTCAAGTTCAGAGAGCCTATTGAGATCCGCTTCTAACTCTTCAAAATTTTTTGCTACAACGACAAACGCAATTCTCTTATCTCCACTGGTATGGTATATACGAAGCACATTGTTTTTGTTTTGGAGTTTCTTTGTAACATCTTCTAATTTTTCATAGTCTACATCTGCAAGAACCAGTGCAGAACACTCAAAACCTAACTGTTTTTTATCGAGAATCACTGTATAGCCCTGTATGAGCCCCATTTTTTCCATTCTTTGTATTCGATCACGAATCGTGGATTCGGGTTTTCCGATACTCTCTGCGATCTCTTTATAGCTCATTCGTGCATTTTTTCTCAGAAGATTCAAAATGTTTCGAGTCGTATTGTCTGTTTTCATCTGTTATCCAACCATTTTTCCATCATCCTTAGTCTTTTAGCATGTCATCCTTCAAATAGAACCTCAGTATCCTTACCCTTTTTTCTTAGAGGTCTCCAGGAAACGCACCAGTAAGCATAGCATATTGCTCGAAATCTTCAACCCAGTCGAACTCCTGGTCTATTTCCTTCAAAGGCGTTTTTTTACCACCCTCAGCTAAATATTTTTTCTGATGCTCGATTAATTTTTCAAGAGGAGTAAACCGTTTCGCCCTAAACACAGGGTAGAGCGCTGACTGATCGACACCATCCAACATCCGTATATGTTCTTTTAAGAATTTAATGGCAGTTTCCTTCGAGTCAGCTGCAACACTCATGATAATATCCTCATCCCCAAGAGAATACGAGATATAGATTGGGAAAAGATTGAACGGATAACGATAATTAATTAAATAATCATAAATCTGTTTGTAATATCGTGGATGCATATACACCCGGATGAGATAACGCTGGATATTCTCCGGTTTCTTCTTCGGGATAGGGAAAAACACTGGTTTCATCAACGATATCGTTTTCGTATGATGCACCTCAGTACATTTCACGATATCTTCAGTAAGAAAATGAGCGATATCATCAAGGTTCTTCACATCGAAAATGATACCGACATCCATCATTCCTTCTGTTTGCGTGGCATATAACGGCGTCATCGACTTTGATGATTCTTCTTTTATTTCTTGTTCCACGAAGGCCCATATCTTATTGATATCTATTTTTGGATACAACCTCACAATCATCAACATAATATTTTCCTCCTAACTTCTCGGTGAATTCGTGTGCTTAAACATGCTAGCCGTCATATAAGTGTTTATGTATAAAACTATTCCTTTCTATCAAAAGTAATCTATTCCTGACATCTCATTGTTCCTCTTTACCCAAACTTGCTTTCTTCATGAAAAAAATGCATTCTTTCCCATCTCGTATTGCATCTGCTACGTACTCAATACAAAAGTGTAACTGAGCATAATAGCTTGTTACATACAGTTCAACATCTCCATATAAGCGTATGGCTTTTTCGGCGTGTCATGCATGAATCATAACAATCAAGGGTTCGATGGGCACTGAAATGGTTTTTCACTACCTTGTTGTTTTTGCAACGTGAGCTTTCAAGGCTATTGCGCAGGCATCAGCGATGATAACGGCATTATCTGATTTACTGTCGCCTCGTCCCGTTACAACAACGGTACCATACGCATGTGCCCTACCCGTAATAGGTTCCATTTCTACTCGATATCCAATAATCGCATTCCCACCTTTCTGTTCTGCTTCTGCTTCAAGGTTGTTTCTAGCACTATTTGCCGCATTTGAAGTAAATATGGTGGATTTAGCATCAACCACGCCCAGTGTTTTAATGATTTTCATGCCTTCTATTGTATTTGTTGTACTTATAATCATATGTTCACTCTTCTGCTAGTCCTCTGCTTGTTTTCGTTCCGGGCGTCCCATAAAAAACAGAGTCGCCATCAGGTCGATGACTATCAGAGCAATACTTCGCCATCTTAGCATTTCGGCAACATTGACTACGGGGGTCGTAAAGAAAGCAGGTGAGATGATAACGGCATTTCATGGCTCAACTTACCCCTCCATTCATGCTTCTGTCATTGTTGTCATCTGTTCTGAGTTGTTCTTCAATATGAATCACCAGGTCATCTTTTATATAAATCTGTTTGTAGAGCGAAGAAGGATGGCTGACACAAACAAAACCCAGTTGTTCTAACAACTCTTCAGTATTTTCTTTAAGATCTTTTTTCACATATTGTTTTGTTCGTGTTCTGTACATATCCAATTTCGCCTCCAGGGAAGTGTAGACGCAAGTCGCGATTTATTTTTCCTTGTCGTCTCCCTTTGATTTTTCATAGTAAAAATAAAGAAAAGAAAGCGTGAATTCTATCTCCAAAAGGAAGAAAGTTCCTCAACTGTTTTTACCAAAGACACTTTCTTTGTTGTAGGATCAACAGATACTATGTTCAAATCTAAGGAGATAACACTTCTAGTTATGTCAGGGTACTTTGTTTTCAAGTTAGCGTCTATCTGTAATTGAGCGATACGGACTAATTTTGTTTTCTTATCTTGTTGCGTTAGTATTATTTCGCCTACATGCACTCCCTTACTATCGAAAACAGGTTTCTTTCGTAAATCTTCCATCTTAAATGCTGGCATTCTCTAGGCCTCCTTTGTTCTTTTACAATTTTTTGAACCTATGTATCGACCATTATGCTTTGGAATATAACAGTTACTTCATTTTTGAGCGGAAAAAAATAGAAAATACGCTTTTTTCACGATAAAAACA
>CAZLDE010000232.1:0-2818 GCA_964558215.1 uncultured Thermoplasmatales archaeon | reverse complement strand
CCATCAAGGCTGCTTGCATCAGGTATTGAAATAGAATCATCTGTTCCATCAAAACGGTATGCGCCACCGATTTTCCCGGCGGACGTCCATGTTGCTCCCGTGATTGTTCCATTGTTGTTGTAACTAGAATAATCCTTCACCTTTGTAGCGTTCGCAGTATTGAATGGGAGTAACAAATTCGTTAATGACGTCCCATTTTTCAGCCAGTGATATGTATTGTATACCGTGTCTCCATTGAGATCATTCGTTGATTGGTTGCGGCAGATCAGTTTTTCATCAGTGGTGTTAGTCCCGTATTCGGAAATCAACAGTGGAGTAGTATGAGTCGGGGGATTATTCACATGGACGAAGTGTGCAGTGACTGTCATATTCCCAGTAATCGTCAAATTCACAGGGTTGGTGGAACCATTCAAAGCACCCGTCCAATGATCAAAAGACCAGTTCGCATCAGCCTTTGCAGTCAACTTGACTACGTCGTCGTAGAAGTATGTTGGTCGGTCTGGATCTTTTGTAACGATCCCATTACCAACTGTAGAGACAGATAACGTGTATTTTGTGAAATATTCGTCGATCGCATATGCGGTTTTTTCTCCTTGCTCCTGCAGGGATTGACGAGTCCATGTCGATAAATGCGGTGTTGGTTCAAACGTGAACGTGAAGATGCCTAAACCAGTTGCGTATCCTCGTGCGGATGAACCTCCGACACCAGGGCTTGTTTGTGTATCAAAATCAGTCCATTTTGAAAGGATCGAAAAGAAGGTGTTCCCGGGCGGGGAGTAAATATAGTTGTACCAGCTGATGTCACTTATGTGGCTGTGCCAGTCGATAAAGAAATCTATACCAAGGGCACTATTTGTTGTGGTGAGATGGTTTTTCACGATGTTGATTTCAACACTATTGGTGTTGCTCCAATCATCGTTCGGGTCTCTCAGAAGCGAGGTTCCTCGTGTGTTTCCTAAATAGACACCATCAGGGTTCACCATCGGGACGATATACCAGACGAAAGAGTCTCTCATACGTCTTGCATCACTATTGTTGGAAATCAAGAAATCAATCAATCCATTGAGCATATGGGAGCTTGCGGTTTCTGCCGCGTGTTGTCTGCCAATGATATACACTATTTTTTTCGTCGCGTTGGGGACGCTTGAGTTGGTGATGGCAAGAAGAGTAATATTTCGGTTTTGTGTGCTTTTTCCGAGAACTGTTTTAGTCGCCCATTGACTTGCGTTCACGGTTTCCAGGTATTCCTGCATAGTCGTGTAGGGGAAGGGGAAGAAGGTTGCGATCTGGACCTCATTTTGAGTGAAGTTCTTCCAGAACGTGTACGTTCCTGTGGAATAGGTATGATTCGTTAATCGGTTCCAATTTATTCCGTCGTAGCTGTACACGATCTGGACTTCGTGCGCGGTGTTTGATAAGAAGGGGACAAGGTCCGCGTTGGTGATATGGAAAGTGATATTTTTGTTACTTGTGTTTTGAACCGTGAAATACGTCCAATACGTATAATCTTGGCCGCTATTAATTAAATGCTCTGTAGTGAGATTGAAGTTGATCGTATTCTTATCAATAGTATAATTTCCGATACGTCCACTATCAAAAGAAGTATTTATTTTGCTGTGTTGCACAATTAACATCGAATGAAACACCATTGTAATTTTTTTCAAGCTTCACCATATCGTTTGAGCGTTTTGTATGCCCATATTTTTATTTTCACTTCCTGCACCAACCCGATATCGCTTTTTGCGGTCAATTGTTCACCAAATATACGTTTGATTGCTGAAAAAATCCCCTCGGTAGCTGTCCATCTACGACCGTATCCTCGTTTTCGCGCCCATTTCTTATAGCCACATCGATTCCTAAGTTTCACATCGCGGTTACGAAGTCGGCTATCGCTATCAGTCCTGGCATTTTTATCTGGTTTAATGACCGGTTGTATGTGGTCATCTTCACATCGTTTCCACAATTTGATATTATCGAACGCACCATCTCCGCCGAACTCTTTAGGGATTATTCCATGTTCCTTGAGGACATCCAATTGTCGTTCTGCGCTCTCTTGTTCAGATGAGGGCACGAGATTCACTTCAAAGCTTACGGGTTCCTTGGTCACTGGGTCACCGAGGATGATTACTTGGATCCATTGACGGTTCTTCTTACCATATCTCTCGCGCAGGTATTCCCCGCCGTTAATGGCCTGCCAACCAGAACCGTCCGCAAAGAGCGCCAGGATATCGCCAGTTGGTATTTCCATCGTGATATTCAATCTGTTTATACGTCGGTCTATTGTAGAATAATCGTTGTAGTTTGGAAGTCTTGCGATGATGTATAACCGTTTTGTAATCCCTTCGATCATACGTACAGGAATATTTTTTGAGTGCCATACGGACTGCAGTTGAATGAGAGAGTTGGGGAACTCATAAGGATGTCCAACTTTATTTTTATTCATCCTTTTAATTTCATTGTCCCAGCTTTTAATCCAATCAAGGTCCAGAAAATATTCCCCACGCTTTACGAGTTGCCCATTATATTGAGGCCAGTCACGGGTATCCTTGTACTTTTTCCCCCAACGTTTTTGAAGTTTTCTATCAACATTGGTCATGACATACCGTAATGTTTAAATATGTTTAAACCTTTCGGATAATTGATGAGAAAGATCTCTGTTGAAAAAGGGATACTTCATCTGCAAGATGAAATCGAAGAGATTGTAGAAGGTGAAGTAAAAAAGATAGGGAATGGTGGGATGGTCTTATCTGAAAAGAAATATGTAGGACGAAAGGTTTACGTCCTTATCAGGCGTCAGAAATAATTATGCAACACAGCA
>CAZLDE010000231.1:0-2848 GCA_964558215.1 uncultured Thermoplasmatales archaeon | reverse complement strand
GTTTTTATAGTCCTTGAAGTACTCCATGATGACTTCTTTTTTGTATCCGACGATGACGATGATTTCGTTTATCCCGCTTTTTCTGGTTGCATCAAAGACGTATTCGAGCAATGGTTTGTTGGCAACAGGGAGCATGACTTTGGGCATGGTCTCTGTGAACGGTCTGAGCCGTTTTCCTTCGCCTGCCGCTAAAACAACTGCTTTTTTTATCATGATTCTCACAGGACCATATGGTTTTGTTCTTTATTTGACTTTTTTCTTTTACCTCTGATTGATTTATCGCTACTACTGTGTGTTATATTTATTTTATAAATTTATAAATATATCTCTTCTTTTTTTGCAAAAAAACGTTCATGGTTGATGTTGTTTTCCCCTGTTTTAGCCTATGACTTGGACGACATGTTCGTTGACGATAAGGAATTCAACAAGCTCTTGTGTTTTTTTCAGTTCCTCTAGTAAGCTTGCGCTGATGGCATGTTTGAACCGTGAGAGGACGCGGCTTCCGCTTGGCCCCCAACTACCGATTTCGATGTATTCATCGTCATAATCTTTCACCCCTCCGAGAATAGTGAATGATTCTGTCACCATTCGGAATGAACAGCTGGAACATTCGACAACAGTCCTGTAGGGTGTGTATGCGTTCTCAGGGTCGTAGATGGGTGAAACCTGTACGACGGTGAGGAATCCTTTGCATTGTGGGCAGGTCATGTTCCGTGACCTGGTTTGTTTCCAGATGTCTTCTGCAACACTTGTCTTTTTATATGTCATCTCTCCAGGCTCCATTCCTTCTTACGTCTCCAATCCTTATTATTATACACGCTTCTTCCATATATAGTTTTGCAAAAAGTCGAGGGGTCATGGACAATAAAGCTCTTGTATGGTGGAAGAATATTGGTATGGAGCGGTCGATGGTATGAAAAGGATTACGTTTCTTTCTGATTTTGGGACAAAGGAAGGGTATGTTGCTCAGATGAAGGGTGTTGTTTCCAGTATCACTGATGCCCGGATTATTGATATTACCCATGAGGTCACGCCTCATAATATCAGGGAAGGGGCTTTTATCTTGTGGACGACTGCGCCGTTTTTCCCTCTTGGTACTATTCATGTTGCGGTTGTAGACCCCGGTGTTGGGACCGAGCGGAAAGGGTTGATTATCACGACAAAAAAGCAGATCCTGGTTGGTCCTGATAACGGGATTCTGTTACCAGTGGCGCATCTTCTGGGGGATTTTGTTGTCTATGAGATCACCAATCCTCGGTATATGATTCATCCGTTGTCCCGTACGTTTCATGGCCGTGATATCTTTGCGCCTGTCGCTGCGTATGTCGCTCGTGGGGTGCCCTTTCGTGAGATTGGGACGAGAACCTCGCATTTCGTGGATCTTCAGTTCAGCCTTGGTGAGCATCAAGGTGATCGGATCTCCGGGAAGATACTTTATGTTGATCGGTTTGGGAATCTGATGACGAATATCCCTGGGGAGATTGTACCAGCAGAAATGGAGAAGAAAACGATATCGATTATTTGTGGTGATCGTCGTTGGGAGTCCGTTCCGTTTGTCTCTTCCTATGGCTTTGTCCCTCAGGGTGGGCTGCTGTGTACTCTGGGGAGTAATCGTTTCCTTGAAATCAGTGTCAATCAGGGGAATGCGGCGCAAACTCTGGGATTAGGGGTCGACGCGGAGATCCAGCTTCTTTTCGATTAGAATGTTTTTCGTTTCGCTTTGTCAAGGGTCGTGTAAGCGTTTTCTCCGATGTAGTAGCAAGGATGGATCCTGTCTGTTCTGAGCAGCTCGTTTTCAAATGCGTCTTTATCCGCGGTTACTGCGACAACCTCCCCGATGAATAGGCTGTGGTCACCAAGTGGGATTGTTTTTTGTAGGGTGCATTCGAGGTGGGCGTATCCTTCTTTGATGAGAGGGGTGGAGAGTTTTTTTGAAGGGGTCAAAGTCAGGTTTGTTTTACAGACTTTATCAGTAGTTTTACCTGTGTGGGTGCCGCAGAAATCCGCTGCTTCGACAAGGGCGTAGGGGATGAAATTGATGACGAATTCCTTACTTTTTTCTATAAGTCCATAGGAATATCGCTTTGGTGAGAGGGAAATACCGTGGAGTGGGGGTTTGCGTGAGATGGGGGTATGCCATGCTAGGGTGATGATGTTTGTTTTTCCGGTGGTGTCATTGCAGGTGACAAGAATGGTCTGCATGGGGAATGCGTAATGATAATAGTTTTCTATGTTTCCTTCAACCTTCATGGTGTTCATCTCCTTGATTTTTTATCTTGATGAGTGCATCAAGAAGCCCATGGGCGTAGTTGATGCAGCCAAAGGCGGTGAAATAGTCGTTTTTGTTTGTATAATATTTTGTGTCTTCGTAGTATTGTGTTGCGAGTTCGAATGTTTTTTTTTCGTTGTGTGTGAGTGTTTTTTCGTCTAATCGTTTTTTGTTTTCCTCAAACATGGTGATGTCTTTCTGTATCCTTGTTTTTTCGTCCATGGAATCGTTGGTGTCGGGAGGTGGTTTCGGGAAATAAATGTTTGCATAAGGGATGTTTTTATCGTTTTTTTTCCGATAAAATGTTTTGTCGGGTGGAAGACGACAAAATGCAAAGGTATTTAAACCAGCAAAACAACTTTTTTTATTGAAATTATTTCATAAAAATGGTGCGCTGTGATGAACAAACCTCGTTCACCTATAGATAAAAACATCGAAACCGCTGTCCATGAGCTTCTTGATTCTAGGGCAGAGTCTCGCATCTATGTCTATCTTCTTCGAAAAAATCAGGCGAGAAGCGAAGAGATCATCTTTTGGTAAAAATGTCGTTAAATCTGATTGCATATACACATTGCGGAT
>CAZLDE010000230.1:0-2867 GCA_964558215.1 uncultured Thermoplasmatales archaeon | reverse complement strand
GAAGAAGAAATATGAGGTGAACTAATGAACCCCTTTCTCCAATTCATTATAGGCCTCCTACTTGCGATCACCCTCCACGAGCTTACCCATCTGCTCACCATGATGTACTATAAAATACCGTTCAAAGCAATCGTTCTTACCAAATATTCTGCCATAGGATTCCTCGTCGACAACGAATCATACATCGCTGACAATAAAAAAATCGCCTTCCTCTATTTTTCACCACTGATCTGGTGCTTCATGTACTTCATAAACCCCAGCGAACCTTTCTTCCTGATGTTCCCCATCGTCAACATCTTTGGTGGCGTCGGAGATTTCTACAACTTCTTCAAACTCATCATCATCCCACCAGAGAAAAGAGCGGAGATAGCAAACCAGAGCGACGAAAAGGTCCTGAAAAAAATTATCTGGCGGAAAGACATCTCACCAAACAGTAGGTTTATGAGCGGCCGATAAACCATTTTTTTTTTTTAGATGGAAATGGTTATTGTTCTTTTCCAAGAACGACTTTCTTTTCAAAGATAGAATCTGTAATATCAACGTTCTGCCCATCAGGTGTTAATCCAGGGGGTGGTTCTTTACCCGCCTCTTTTATTTTATACCGAGCGCATTGTTCATGGTTTTCTTTTGTCAGACAATAATGATAGGTCAGTTTGGTGACATACTCATAGATGACGGGATCCTTGTTTATCAATTTAAAAAACTCAGGGACATCATCAGGGAACATATTCAGGCAGGTGGTAAGATATTTACAGCGGAAATCACTTTGTAGGATGTTATAGACCAGACATTTCCGATACCCTCCATCTGATTCGCATGCCGAGAAATCTTTATATTGAATAATCGCTGGATATGTTCGTATACAATCCCGGGTAAAATCAATATAATACGGGCAACCCATAACCACTCACAACCGCATTAAATCAAATCGTTCAGGATGATAAAAATCTTTTGACGTGAGAATACATAACACGTACTCGTTCGTAAACAGATGATCATTTTTCAAAAAAAAAGAAAAGAAAGCTTTAAATCAGTAAAGGTTATAAGAATCACAGGGGATTGTCCAATGAAAAAAAACCTGACATCACTACTCATAGTACTCTTGGTTTTACCTCTATTTCTAGGATGTACTACACAAAGTACTAATGTACAGACGGTTCAGAACATCACCGAAGAACATAGCTACAATAATCAGATGGGATTCCTTTCGCTTTTTAAAAAAACCCACATGATCCCAATGCGTGACGGGATGATGCTTGCAACAGACGTCTATCGACCACTCTTCCGATCACGAACCCCCCACGCAACAATCCTTATCAGAACACCCTACGACAAGGATAACGCCGCGTTCGTCGGCATCATCGGGATCATCAAAGGATGGCCGACCGTCATCCAAGATACGCGTGGACAAGGCGCATCAGAAGGTGTTGACACCGGTTTTAAAAACGACAGCGCGGATGGTGCTGATACACTCGCATGGATCGCGAATCAATCCTGGTGCAACGGCAAGATCGTCACCTATGGACTCTCCGCGTTAGGTATCGTCCAGTATTGCGCTGCTGGTGCAAACCCTCCGAATCTCACCTGTCAGTACATCCAAGTCGCCACACCCAACCTCTACAAACACGCAGCGTTTCAAGGAGGAGAGTTCCGGAAAAACCTTGTGGAGGACTGGCTCGAAGATCAACAGAGTGATTATCTTATACAGGAGATCAAAGAAAACGAGAACTTCACGTTAGGATACTGGGGGAATGTGACCCTTGATGATAACTGGGAGGACGTCAATGTCCCAGCGATCCACATCGGGGGATGGTACGATATCTTCAGCCAAGGAACCATCGAAGGATACCTTGGGTATCAACACAAAGCAGGACAGGGAGCGTTAGGAAAATCCAAATTGATCATGGGTCCTTGGACGCATACTGGTTTTCTCTCACGAACACAAGGACAGCTTACCTATCCACGAAACTCCCTTGACCGTTTCTCCCTCCGAATGTTCCAAGATATGGTCCAGTGCTATGCCTTGAATAAAACCGATGAGTTTTCCAGCTGGCCGACCGTCTCGTATTATGTCATGGGAGATGTGACCGATCCCACAGCACCGGGAAATGAATGGCGCTACGCTGATGACTGGCCGATTCCTGCCGATGAAGTCGCCTGGTATTTCCATACAGATGGACTGTTAAGCACACAGAAACCAGGGGTTGCTGACCCGCTCACTTATGTTTACGATCCAACTGATCCGGTTCCAACAATAGGGGGGAAGAACCTGTATTCCCCTGCAGGCCCCTATGACCAACGAGCGGTGGAGAACCGCTCTGACGTTCTTGTCTTCACCAGCCCCGTTCTTGAGGAGCCTTTTGAAGCCACTGGTCCAGTCAAAGCACGTCTGTACGTCTCCTCTGACTGTCCTGATACGGATTTCACCGTCAAACTCACCGATGTATACCCTGATGGACGATCGATGCTGATCACCGATGGAATCCTGCGGATGAGGAACAGGAACGGGCAGGATCAATGGGTGTTCATGGAACCAGGTGCCATCTATGAAATCGAAGTGGACCTCTGGAGCACAGCCTATATATGGAACATGGGTCACCAGATCCGCGTCGAGGTCTCCTCGTCGAACTACCCACGGTTCCTAAACAACCCGAACACCAGGGATGGCATCGATAAGAACACCACCTATACCGTTGCTCAGAATACCTTGTATGTTGATGAAACACATCCATCCTGTCTTCTCCTCCCAGCGCCTCATTCAAACACATGGTCACAATCAACACATTTCCGAGGAACACGTCTTGCTGCTCTTTTCTTTCCATTCTTATCCAAATACACTTAATATATATGCAATCATGTATGATAAA
>CAZLDE010000229.1:0-2901 GCA_964558215.1 uncultured Thermoplasmatales archaeon | reverse complement strand
ACTGACTAAAAAAGATTTTGTATTCTCCCTCTTGAGAAAGAAATTCGGGTCCCATACAAAAAAAATTATACCTATCTGTTACATAGCCAAACATTATCTACAAAGATACATGAGAAAATCAGAAAGCGGTAACCCCTCCACCCAACGCATGATAAAATTCCCACTTTTACTAAGCGACAGTTTAGGCAGCCGGTTTTGGAGTATCTTTGCGCGTCCCTCAAGATGCTGGATATCCATGGTAAAAAGCCGCCATGAATCACCACCATGACCCTTCAAACGAAACCCATACACAGGCAAGGTCTTTGTTTTTTCGCATTCCTTCCGCATCTTTTCCGCCTGTCGTTGAAGCTTCCCATCAACACTACTGAAATGTAACGTATCCGTATTACTTGATTTTATCTCCATCAGAAACGAAATATCTCCCCGCAGGGCAACCAAATCCACTCCAAATGATCCTGCAGCCCGGACAACGACAAACGGCTTTTCTCTGGTGAGATAGTAATTTCCTTTCTCCAAGACAGAGCATGTTTTTGTGACCTTTAAGAGAATTTTCTCGTCTCCCTCGAGAATGCCTTTTAACTCCCGTTCGTAAACACTGCTCATATAAAAAAGGTAAAATACCTCGTAGTGTTTTAATGTTTGGGATTGGAGCTTTCAATAAGACATTGATTTGGTGGACCGCACATGAGCAAAGATGTTCTGGTTAAAGAAGTTATGAAGACCAAGCCCGTGTTTGTACAACCCTTCACGACCGTGTTAGATGCAGCTCGAATCATGAGAGATCATAAAATCGGAAACGTCATCATCTCAGAGGTGAACCATCCAATCGGAATCCTAACTGAAAGTGATATCATAAAAAAAGTGGTTTGCGAAGACAAAAACGCAAAAGAAGTCCAAGTAGAAGAGGTGATGAGCAGCCCGATTATCGTGGCTGAACCCTATATCTCCCTACAAGAAGCTTTAATGATTATGGGCAAGTGCAATATCAGAAGGCTTCCCATCATTGAGAATAATGAACTTGTCGGGATAATTACCCAACGTGACATTTCTCGGCTCTCACCAGCGCTTACAGAGATTGCCCATGAATGGTCGAAAATTGAAACAAGAGACAAGGAGTACATACAAAGCCGAACGTTTTCTGGAAAATGTGAGGATTGTAATACATTATCTACGAATCTGAAAAATGTTGATGGTCGTTTACTCTGCGAAGACTGCATTGATGGATTGAAAGATGAATAAAATCTTTTAAGAAAACCAAACAGGAGGAAAACAGCAATGAAAATAAAGGAAATTATGACGACAAAAATTATCTCAGTAGATAAAGACGATAGCTTAAAACTAGTACTGGATCTTATGAAAAAACATGATATCACAAAGATACCGGTATTAGAGGAGAAAAAATTTTTTGGTCTAGCAACAGACAATGTTATTGCCTATAAACTCGGGTCGATACGCAAGAGAGGAATCACTGCATCCCGGCTGCATGCATCATCGGTCACGGAAAAAGAAGTAAAAGTCGTCTCCCCTGATGAAGACGTGAAAAACATTTTAAAAACCGTCGGAGAACCAGGTCCAACGATGTTACCTGTCGTGGAAAACGATAAGCTTGTTGGCGTCGTAACAAAAGCAGACCTATTACCTCTGGTCAAAAGCAAAAACCAACTTTATTCCATCATGCAAAAAAAAGTCCATGCTGTCAGTATCGACGATCGAGTAGTACACGCACGGAGAATCATGATAACAGAAAATATCGCTCGTCTCCCCGTCCTTGAGGAAAAAAAACTGGTGGGTATCATCTCAGATGTTGAGATTGCCCTAGCCTTCGCATCATTGAAAAAAGCCTTTTCACTAGGCAAACAAAAACATCATCTAGATGAACTCCTGGTAAAAGACGTTATGCGGGCTCCCGTGGTATGGACGAATCCCTCGATGAGCATTTTTGACGCCGCACAACTCATGATGAATCATAACATCGGTGCTTTACCGCTCATGGAGAACGAAAAACTCGTTGGAATGGTGACAAGAACAGATCTCCTCCGTTCTATTGTGATGTAAAAAGCTTAAAGTAACATAGATGATTCATTATTGCATGACATACCATATTCCCTCCGATGATGATGTCTTGGGTGTGGTGGATAAGGTTTTTCAGAAGTATCATACCGTAACGTCTCAACATAAGTTGAAAAAACTAATTGAAAAAGAGCTCCAGACAAAGAAAAAACAGTACCATGTGAGTGAACCCCGTCTACGATCGCTTCTCCTAAGGAGTGGAAAAATACAGGTCGAGATTCGCACAAGAGAAGGCGACCCAGATAAGATTTTACATAAATGCCCTGTCTGTGGAGGAGGATTACAGCGTGTGAAGAATCAGACCATTTATGGTGGAGAGGTGACATTGGAGTTACGATGCGACATCTGTGGGTATTGGACCGGGAAAAAAAAGAAAATACCGACATTATATGTCTTCCATTTGAAATAAATGTTCTTCATTATCGATATATTCCTCTCATTTCTGAAAGATTTCAAGTGATGAGAGAGAAAAAAAAAAAATCGCGTCTAGTTGAAATTATCGATACCTAGGATTGTCTTTTTCGTTCTGAAAGATCTTTTTCCAATCTGCTAATTTCACTTTCTAGCTGCATCAAACCAAGATCGACACCCATGTCTCTCATGACACTAATGTTATCATCACCAAGTTTATTGCGTATTTCCTTAATAAAGAAATGACCCGCGTTCTCCCCTAATGAACGGTTCATTGAATCGATAATAGAATGGATTGCTTTTCCCAGCTGGGTTGGTGGTACTTTATTGATATCTGACATGACGCTGATAACATCACCTGATTCTTCCCTATAGAAATCAGTGTTGATATGTATATGTTTCAGAAATCTGTACCTGTCT
>CAZLDE010000228.1:0-2909 GCA_964558215.1 uncultured Thermoplasmatales archaeon | reverse complement strand
AGGTGTTCTGCGGTGAACCATCCGCTGTTTTTTTGGCTGTTCACATCGGTGCCTGCAGGGGTTGAGTGTCCATGGACGAAGAAGGCTGCATAGCGGTCTGTCAGTGTGGTTCTGATCTCTGCGTCTGTGGGGTCTTGTGTGTAGAACAGGGTGCTTAAGCTGTTGAGTTGTTGGTAGAGTGTTTTTGAGTGTGTGTTAAGGTCGGAGCTTTCAAGGACGCAGGTGGTTGTTGGGTAGGTGATTTGTCGTTGAGAGGTGAATTTCTGAAACGCGAAAAGCAGGCTGGATTTCTTTTGTTCGTAACTGTGGTCGCTGGTGGGGTACAGCAGGGAGATGCAGATATCGATCTTTGTAGGGCTGCAGATGATTCCGTGGTCGCTGGTCTGGTATGCGGTGGTTCCCCCGAGGGCCGCCCAGGGGAGGATGCTTGGTTGTTCGAGGTAGTCCCTGTCTCCTGCTAGGGGGGTGCTGAGGTCTTCTCCGACCATGAGGCATGCTTTGAGCGGGTGGTTGGTGTTGGTGGTTTCTATGAGCTGGTCGATGAAGTGGTAGGTGTTTTGATGTGGGGTGATGGTGATACGCTGGGAGTTCCAGCCAAGGTCGTTTCTGACGGCGTCCTGGTAGGCCTGTATGGCGGTGTGGATGTCAGTGTCTTGTCCGTATTGTGGGGAGAGGATGATGAGGAGGTCTGGGTGTGTTTCAAGTGCTGGTGGTTGTGTTGTGGTGGTGTGTTGTGCGGGTGTGGAAACGAAGGGGAGTTGACTGACCATGAAAAGAATAAGGATGCTGATTATGATCCTGGTTCGTGTGTGTCTGTTCATTCCCTCCACCATCCATTTTTCGTTATACTCTCTTAATTTTAATATTTAAACTTATTATGATATACTGTGTATATTATACTATATAAAAATATCGTGCAATTCTCTCTTATAGACCATACTGACAAAAAGGAGAAATACCCACTAACTCCCTTGATTTTTAAAAAACAAAAAAGAATAGATACTCCGGCCGCAGACCAGCAGAAAAACCAGGCTATTTCAACAGTTTTTTGACATTCTTGACGATATGGGGTGTGCTTAACCCATATTTCTCAAACAGCTCCTCAGGCTCACCGGACTCACAAAAGATATCCTGGACCCCCATCCGTTTGAACGGTACAGACAGACGGTTCTCCGCGATGACTTCACTGACCGCACCACCCAGCCCCCCGATCACGGAATGCTCCTCGATCGTCAGAACCGCGTTGGTCTGTTGAGCGGATTTCAACACCAATGTCTCATCAAGAGGCTTGATGGTATGCATATCAATTACCCGCGCAGAGATCCCCTGCTTTGAGAGTTGCTCCCAGGCATCCACCGCCTGGTCCACCATCGTCCCACAAGCAATGATCGTCATATCCGATCCATCTCGGATCGTGAATCCCTTACCAATCTCAATGTCTTTAAGATCTTCCTTCTTATAGAGCACCGGTGCATTCGCGCGCCCGATCCGCGCATACATCGGGCCTTCTGTTGTCGCCATCAGTTCCACGAGCCTGCGGGTCTGTGTCGCATCACTTGGCGCAAGCACCGTCATGTTCGGCAGCACCCGCATCAAGGTCAGATCCTCAATCATCTGATGGCTCGCCCCATCCTTCCCGACACTGATACCACCATGGGTCGCAAAGATCTTCACGTTCGCCTCTGAATACGCCACATCGATACGGATCTGGTCATAGACCCTCCCCGTGGCAAACACAGCAAACGTGCTAGCAAAGGGTATCTTCCCACAGGAGGCAAGCCCTGCGGCAGCAGAGATCATGTTTGCCTCTGCTATCCCCATCTCAAAGAACCGCTCAGGGTATTTTTTTGCAAACAGAATCGTCTTTGTTGACTTGGAAAGATCTGCGTCAAGGACGACGATGTTCTCATACTTCCCCCCAAGTTCCACGAGGGTCTCCCCGTACGCATCCCGAGGGTTGGCCATCTGTTTTTTGTTCATAACGTCGCCTCGAGAGCCTTCTGTGCGGTCTGCAGCTCCTTCATCGCAAGCTTATATTCCATCTCGTTTGGAGGCACCCCATGGAAATCAATGTTATTCTCCATAAAGGAGACGCCTTTGCCTTTCACCGTGTTCAGGATGATCATCGTTGGTTGGTTCTTCTGTTCGCTTGCCGCAAGCAACGCATCGATGATCTGCTCAATGTCATGACCATCCACCTCTATGACATGCCACCCAAAGGAGCTCCATCGATCCCGCACTGATTCCAGACGAAGCACTTCTTCTGTGCTTCCATCAATCTGCAGGAAATTTCTGTCGATGAACGCCGTGAGGTTGTCAAGCTTATAATGAGCCGCGGAGGTCGCAGCCTCCCAGATCTGTCCTTCGTTGGTCTCCCCATCCCCGACCATGACGTAGACCCGGTAGTCTTTTTTATCAAGTTTCCCCGCCAAAGCGATCCCGAGGGCAAATGACAATCCATGACCAAGAGACCCTGTCGATGCCTCAACACCAGGGATATGGCTGCACACAGGATGGCCCTGCAACATGCAATTGATTTGTCTAAGATGGCCAAGCTCCTTGATATCAAAATACCCGCATTCGGCAAGCACCGCATACAGGGTGGGAGCTGCATGGCCTTTGCTTAAGACGAACCGGTCCCGATTGGGGTCTTTCGGGTTCTTCGGGTTATGCTTCATATGATGGAAGTACAAGGCAACGATTGCTTCGACAGCAGAAAGTGAGCCACCAGGGTGTCCTGATTTTGCTTTAAAAAGCATCTCGATTATGTGTTTTCGTATTTTTATTGCTGTAAGGTCTAATCTCCTGATATATTCTTCAGTGTGTTGCTTCAACGGTTCGCCCCGCCCAGTTCAAAGAAATTGGAATAGAAACCCTGAATGGTTTTTTCATGTAAATACTTTTTGTAA
>CAZLDE010000227.1:0-2952 GCA_964558215.1 uncultured Thermoplasmatales archaeon | reverse complement strand
TACTAGAATGGGATAAAGGAAAGCAAGATGGTAATAGATAAGAAAATAGTAATATTTAAACATCATCTTTACTTATAGAAAAATTAAGGAGAAAGAGGTTATGAAACAAAAGTTGTTAATAGCGTGTATGGTTCTATGTGGAATTTTACTGACCACGCCATACATTGTATATGCAGCAGATCCACAAATACCACAACAGCCAGTTACAACTGGGCATAGTGAAATTAATGATGGACCGCTTTCTGGTGATATAACTGTAAGTTTAACCCCAAATTTACAAACAATAAATGGACAATTAAGATGCGTTGGCGCCAATGCCACCGGAGTTTTTCCATTTAAATGGCAAAGTCGTACTATGAGAGTAACAATACATTGGGATGCCTATGATTCACAAGGAACTCATTATGTTGGAACTTACTCAGGTCCAGACGTAGTATCAATGGGTAGGTGGATAATAGAAAGGTGGGTATGGATATTAGATTTTGATCATGGGGAATTTTGGGGTTATGCCTACGAAAATGGTGTATTGAAAGCCTCTGATTACGCGGCATATACATGGCATTCAAATAGTTAGAATACCATTTCCAACTTTTTTTTCTTTTTTTTAGCACACGAAAATTCTGTGAGGACGAAAAATTTAAATTTTATATATTGGACCTAATTCATAATTCATCCTCTATTGAAATCCTTCTGAGATTGCAGACCAATCCAGTACAGGAACCCGTACTACGACATGATGGAGCAGTACAAGAAAAACCCAGAGACCTGGATGAAACAGTACCATCAACGATCCGTCATCGAAGCCGTCTTTTCCGCGTTGAAAAGACGGTTTGGAGGCACGGTCACCTCCATCAAACGTAACATCCAACAGGTGGAGATCGCGTTGAAGATCATCGTGTACAACCTCATGATGCTGGTTCGAAAGCGAACTGCTGAGGAATACTTTTGAGACAAAGCCCATCCCTTACTTTCGCTGACCCCTCCTAAGGATATATAAATGTAAAATTATATTACGCATTTGATGAAAATAATCCCTTACATACACAAATAGAATGGCCACCAGAGTGTTCGACCACCCTGGCCGCCTGGAGCCATGATAGAATGAATATCACAGCCCCGTGGATGATTAAGGAAGAAAGCCCTATTAAACATTATTCTCGTCCAAACCTTACTCAAACTAGCATCACCTTTTTTAACAACAATCTCGATTCATTTTCAACCAATTCACGAAAAGCTGAGTTGGAAGGAGGTAGAAACCAAAAATGGAATACAATTTTGTCAATATTAAGCAAAAACTCACTCAACCACCCCAATCCCCCGAAAGGGAAGGATATGGGTGACCTTGAGTATGTAAAAACACTAAATAGGTTTGATTGCCCGATAACACTCAGCCCATAAAACGCATCATTCATCGAGGTCGGCGTCCACGCTGTCCTTAGACAGAGACTCCAACAATCAACGGTAGAAAAACACCTTCGCTACGCACGATACATGGAAAGCCATCCATGCCCAGTGAATTTCAGAAACCCGTCTCTCGAAAATTTCATTAAGCACATGGACTACCGAGAGCAGATCGAACACGCAGGACCACACGCACTCGTCCACGAATGGAAAACAATGAAGATGTTCCTCAAAGCATACGGGATTCCCTTATGGACCTACAAACCACCGAGTGCACCAAAAGCACACAAACGGATACTACCGTTCCCAGAAGTCGTGTACAAATTCTTTCATCATCGCTATTCAGAGGACGATTACGAAAACGCGCTTTACCAGTACCTCTTCTGTCACAGCTTTCTCATTGGATGGCGAGTGCCAAGCGAAATTTGCGAACTCAAAGCAAGCGACGTCATCATCAACGATAATGGAACAGGATGCATCGTGATCACCGAAGTCAAGAAACACCGATCACAGCGAACTCTTTTCCCAGGAAAACAACTCCTGTTCTCAAAAACCCACAAGAGTTTCAAGAACTGGGTTGACTATTGGCGACCGCGAGTGGAGAACCAGCATTCAGGTGATGCATTTTATCTTCAATCAGATGGACGACCATTGACTGTTCGACACCTCGGACATAAACTTAGCCTCTACGGAAAACAGGTTTGGAAAGATTTCCAGCCATACGACATGCGACACTGGTGCGCAGTATCCAGGCTCATCGAACAGAAAATGTTTACCAATACCTTCGATGTCATCCCTGTCAAAAACTGGTTAGGACATGAGAAGATTCAGACGACAATGAACTATGTCCAATGCGCGGAACAGTACTACAGACAAGCACCGTACGATTGGGTGAAGCGTGTCCTCAAATTTCATGACGGGGCGGAAGAGGAAAACACGGTGAAACCAACAAACGGCCGAAAAATCTCTGTTTCGACTGGAACCCCTCCGAGAGAGGTGAGTGGGCCAGGCCGGATTCGAACCGGCGGCCTTCGCCGTGTGAGAGCGATGTCATAACCAACTAGACCACTGGCCCTTTCTTATATCAAAGGTATAAGTGTGAATTTAGGAGCCAGATAAATGCTTTTCGTTCACCCAGCCGTTTAGAGCAGACGTTTGCTAAGGAAAACCTTATCAAGTGTCATAAAGATAACCTCTCCTAGAAAACAAATCCTGAGGGATTCTCGGTGGAAAAAAAAAAGTTTATCAACTGGTTGAAAAAAAGAAAACAACCAGATATGGAAAACCCAATCGTTAATAATGAAAAACAACAACCCGAGTTCAAACAAATACAAGAAGAGATAATAGAAAAACCCAAAGAACCAATCAAAGAATACAATGAAACACTCTATTCAAAAGAATCTGCTCAAAAACATCCAACGAAAACATCTCCGGAGAAAAAACAGCCTGAAACGCGAACAAGCTGGGAAAACGCAGAGATAATCGAAGGGAACATTGACAGGTTGCGCCGAAAACACACTGAACAAACCGATAGATGTACACAACGGAAGG
>CAZLDE010000226.1:0-2958 GCA_964558215.1 uncultured Thermoplasmatales archaeon | reverse complement strand
AATGTAGGGTGCACTATTTTATCTGTTTTACTACCTTTTTTTTCACCAGGGGTTCGTTCATGTCTCCAGGGAGCGTCAGTACATCTTCTTTTTGTAACAAATAGGTTTTCCCATCGGTGCCAATAAACTCTGGGGTGTCCTCTAAGACACGAACAACCGGATTTGTATTCGAATCCCTTGTGATTTGAGATATGATTGGAGCAGCAGGTTGACTTGTTTGTGGTTGATGGGCTGGTTGTTCAAAGATTCCTGCTCGAGTGTGTTTGATTTGCTCAACTAGGGAATGGTATAATTTTTTTTCTTCCTCAAGGAAGTTCGATAAATCAAGGGTGGCGCCACGGGCTGTTGCAAGAGCACCTTGGACAATTTTTTTTTCCCGGAGCTCGTAAATGTTGTTTGCGATTTTTTTAGTGTTTTGAATCTCATCGTTAAAGAGTTTTACCTTGAGTAGGTTTTTCTCATTTTCTATGCTTCGTTCAAGGGTTTTCATATACATAGAAAGATCCTGATAAAAATTCAGGTTGATTCTTGTTAGAACAGAGGATGCTTGCTCTGCCTGTTGAAGCTTGCGAAGAGTTTTGTAACTTATCTGTTCGTGTTCATCCATACGATTGTCATTTCTGAAAATAAAAACTATGATTATATAGTTTTAGCCTTTTTTTCCGAGAGCTATCACCATTGTAGTCTTCAAGTTCTTCGTAATAAGTATCAACTCCAATCGATACAAAAAATGAGAAAGATGACACGTTTTTTATCCGTTATTCCAACCCACAGGCATTAATGTGAAAGCAAGTTTTTTTCCCTTCAGGCTGCGACCGATGTTTTATGATGGTCGCTTCCCGTTGACCAATGCCTTTCCGGTCAAATCTAAGAATTGTTTTTGTCATATGCTCAGCATCCCTGTTTGTAAATGGTTTCACCTCACCTGCTTTATCTGTATACACCTGTTCTGTTATGATGACGAATAAGTCCTTTTGTCGAGCAGCGACCTGCAGGTTTGTAATCTGTCGAGTAAATGAACGAATAGCACTCTCCTTGTCCTGCTCAAGGTTTAACCGATAAAACATGGTAATCGTGTCTATGATGATAAGACCTACTCCTTTTGTCGCAGTCGCATCACAAACCATCTGTTCCTGTGATTCAAATGATTCAGGGGTGAAAAACAAAATATCTCGAAGGATTTTCTTATAATCGCAATCTTCGCATATTTGCCTGATTCTTTCAACAGAGACACCCTCGGTGTCGATATAGGCAACTTTTTTTCCAGAGAGAACACACTGTCGAGCTGCTTGAAGACAAAAATTAGTCTTCCCAGACCCTGCCTCACCATAGACCCGGGTGATAATTCCGCTTTCAAGACCACCGCCTAGCAAAACATCTAGGGGTTGACAGGCCAGAGGCAATTGTGTCATGATAGAGACCCTTAGAAGCAAGGATATAAAAAAAGGTTTGTACGTCTAGTCGAGAATTTCATCAAAAACATACGTCTCCCATGTGCGTCTCCCTAATGCGATCTCAAGTTCGATTGGGGTAACTATTGGTTTCTTGTACTGTATGTAATCATCGATTGCTATCCGTGGACAGGCGGTAGATACATAGCAATCAAGATCAAAACCCTGCAATGTGACCGGGGAGAATTCACCCAGAGTAATCAAAATGGACTGTTTACCAGCGGAATGCAGCATCCGTTGTAGTTGATAAGCAAGTTTGAGACGCTGTTGCCCACGTTTGAGCCCGATAAGGATTCCAAACTTTCTTGCGTTTCGACATGCGAGAATCGCACCATATCGCTGTCGGAGCAAATTGTTTTTCATATCCTCGATTTCCTGTTTTTTCACAGAGTTGGTGTACGGATCAGCAGCAATCACCGATTTTTTCGTACTCATTAACAAACCGACGGGATGGAACATACCACTGCCGATAAACAAGAAACAATCCACATGACCTGCTATTTTTGTACCGGCTGAAAAGTTGCATCCAAGAATCTGACCATTCATCGATATACGCCCATCGCCTTCTGCAAGGAAAACCTCAAGACCGTGCTTCTTTAACAAAGGTATAACGGTATCAAGTGTATGAAGATGCTGCGCGGTGGTGACAAGCCCAATTTTTTTTCCTTCCAGCGAAGTGACCGCTTTTTCGACAACTGATGTCACATCAAGTGTCGATTTCGCGTTTACATACAGAGTCGGTATCCAATAGTTCTCGATACCAGGTATCTCTGTATGACCGATGTGGACTACAACGTCCACATCAAGGTTCTTCAGCTCATAATTGATGACATCGCAGGCACCAAAACAAGGATCCGCTGAGACAAGGATTGCTGCACCAGTTTCTTTTTTAAGGTATTCAACCAAAGGAATGATGCTGCGTTTCAGTCCTTCCGGTATTTGAATTGCAATCGTTTGGTAACCTTGCTTCTTTATGGCCGTTGTAGCAGTTTCAATATCGATAGAATACCCAGAAATATCCATTCAAATCACCGTACCTGTTTGGCAGACGAAGCGCTGAAGTCGCTGATAAAACGTCATTCGATACGCATAGGATTCCTCTGAAGTGTCTATCGAAAGGCTGTGTTCATCAGAACTCAAAGGCTCGAATGTTGTTTTTTGCAAGAGATAAATCTCCCAGCGACCATCAGAGACAGATTTTTTCTTTACGCGGTCTTCCAAGCGTTTCTTTATGACGCTATCAGGGCAGATGCATTGCACTAGCAGCATGGTCGCATGATGTTTTCTTGCGATATGCTGTACCATCTCTCGGTATTTTTTCTTCTGGAATGTGGCGTCAAGCACGACGTTTTGATTTTTTGTTAAGTACGTTGATGCACGCTGCATGACTTGTTCGTAGGTATCATCTATTTTCTTTGGGTCGTACAAGCCTGTATTGAATTGATCATGATGTTGCTCATAGGTATCAATACCCGCAATTTCTTTTCGTACTACATCGGTGTTAATC
>CAZLDE010000225.1:0-2960 GCA_964558215.1 uncultured Thermoplasmatales archaeon | reverse complement strand
ACGAAATTTTAAATACAATGAGGTATATTGGAGTCATATAATTATTATATAAAGGGGAAATCTATGAAGAGAATACTACCTTTGCTCCTTATAGGAGTGTTAGTGACAAGTGGTTTTAGCGCAGTTGTTGCAATAAAGAAGCAGAGTACTATTTTTTCTGTTGGTGAATATATAGAATTCTCAGATCCTGTTTTGACCATTGAGGATACATTTCTTTCTGTGCAGCTTCTGGAGGCAACCTCTTCTATAACAACACCTGGTGACCCTGCCTTGCCTTTCTGTACAAAACTGTTTACGTTTCCTTTTGGGACAAGTATTTCAAATGTCTACGTTTCTGCATCTTCAGTAGAAACCATCGCATTGACAAAACCGGTCTTTCCCGCGGTACAACCAACACCCGTCTCTGAGGCCTCCTTGAATCCGTTGGTTAGCAAACAGGTAATCAACAATGCAGTGTATGAATGTAGAGACCCTTATCCCGTGTCACGTCTGGAGTACCGGGTTGGTGCAGGTCTGCAGGGAAATGACCATGTTGTGCTTGTCTCAGTAGCGTATTATCCTTTACAATACATCCCACAAGAAAATATACTCCTCTTTACCCCTAATGTCCAAATTACAGTAAAATACGAACCACCACACCATCCTTTCCTTGTGTCAAATGAGACGTCACTGCTTATTATCGCTCCTGATGAGTTCACTGAGGCATTACAACCCCTCCTTGTTCATAAGAACCAGTATGGGATTCAGACGGAACTTCTGACTCTGGAATGGATCGCTGAGCATTTCACCGGCCGAGACCTCCCTGAACAGATAAAATATGCAATCAAAGATGCGATTGAAACAAATTCCATTTCCTCTGTTCTCTTGGTTGGGGATGTGGATAAATTACCGATCCGACAAAGCGAGGTTGAACTCTGGCATTGGAACGAGGAGGTTATCACGGATCTCTATTACTCTGATATCTATGACGCCTCGGGGGGTTTTTCTAGTTGGGATACCAACCATAACGATCTGTTTGGTGAATCCACGGACCAGGTGGATCATTATCCTGATGTTCATCTTGGGAGGCTTGCCTGCGTCTCAGTTGAAGAGGTCGCTCTTGTCGTCGACAAAATCATTCATTATGAAACAGAAACCTATGGGAGCGACTGGTTCGATACAATGATCTTCATTGGAGGAAACACGTTTCGCTGGTCACCGGGCAATGACGGAGAGCAGAACAACGAGATACTAATGGATATTATGTCTGGTTTTTCACCGGAGATTATTTGGACCTCGTTGGGGAATTTCAATCGTCGGACCATTTCCCAGACAATTACCCAGGGGGCGGGTTTCCTTGATTACTCAGGTCATGGCTTTGAGCATGGGATGGGGACCTACACCCCAAGTGGTTTGCAGATGAAATATTATTTCACAAGATACATTACCGATCTTAAGAACGGCTATAAACTCCCAATTATGTTTTTTGACGCCTGTCTCACCGCAAAAATCGATTTTGTCCTACAGGACCTGCTCGATTATAAAGAATACTTGGTGTTTAACATCCTTGCTAAGATACTACAGATAGATACCACAAAACGTCTACCCTGTTACGCCTGGGCGTTTGTCAGTCATCCGGAGGGTGGAGCGATAGCGACCATCGGGGCGACCCGTACAGCATACGGAGGGATTGACAGTGGAGCTGGGAAGATGTCCATTGAGTTTTTCTCTGCCTATAATATGAGTGAGTACCTTGGTGAGATGATGACAGAGATGCAGAATAATTACATCCGGGATGTGCCTGATGATGCGTTTACCGTCGAGGAGTTCATGCTCCTTGGGGACCCAACCCTGAAGATCGGCGGGTATTCCACGTAGGTAACAAGACTCCCCCTCCTTTTTCCTTTTATTCATTTAAAAGAAAAAACCTATATCCTGGAGAGAAGATGCCCAGGTATATGCATGATTAGTAAAAAACGATTTACTCTGATACCGGACTATGGAGATATCAACGACCCTGCTGTTCGGGCGAAATACGGATATTTGGAAGGTAAAGTAAGCATTATTGGAAACATAATTCTTTTTATTGTGAAACTGATGTTAGGGTTATTTATCAACAGTATCGCCTTAATCGCTGACTCAGTACATACCTTATCTGATGTTGGTACCTCCTTTATCGTTATCGTTAGTTTTAACATAGCAAAAAAACCCTCTGATACAAAACATCCATTTGGGTACGGACGCGTAGAGTATATCGCAACAATTGTCATAGCGGTTTTGCTTGTAATAACAGGTATTGGATTTATCCAACAATCCATTGAAAGAATTCAGAATGCTGTTAACATCACACATCAGCAGTATGCTATTGTTATCGGTGGTTTTATAATAATTTCAGCGGTCGTAAAAGAGTGGATGGCACGATTTTCTGAGGCTCTTGGAAAAAAAATTAAAAGTGATATTCTTATTGCTGATGCTTGGCATCATCGAAGTGATGCTCTTACCAATGTCGGTGTTGGAATCTCTATCATCGGTGCTTCCTCTGGTTTTCCTCTTTTCGATCCTGTTTTTGGAGTAATCGTGTCCATTGTGATCGTCTATGTCGGATTTTCTCTAGGTAAAACCTCAGCTCAGTTCCTCATCGGCAAATCTCCTGATGCAGACCTTGTCAGAAGCGTCAAAGAAATCGGAGAGGAAGTAAAAGGAGTAAAAGGTATTCATGATATCTCAGTGCATGATTATGGTACAAGAAAGATCATCACATTACATGCTGAGGTCGATAAAGCACTGCTACTTGATGAAGCCCATAGTATTGCAGATACCCTTGAAGAAAAGATACTGGAAAAACTGCGTTGTTCGACCATTATCCATATCGAACCAACAGAATTCCACAGAGACGCTTACCTCAAACAACAACTCATTGAAGACATTTTACAAAAACAGAAATCAGTTATTTCCTTTCATAACATTCGAATAATCAGCCG
>CAZLDE010000224.1:0-2962 GCA_964558215.1 uncultured Thermoplasmatales archaeon | reverse complement strand
ATCGCTGCACCATAAAAAACTCGTCTCATAAGAACAGATGAATCCCATCTGGAATAATAATTTTATCGTTACAAATCAACTATGAGTATGAGCAGAGGCGGTATGGAAAAAAAAAGGCATCTGGAATTATTTCTTTGGTTTCCGATATGTTCTCCCAGCCCATTCAATCTTTTGTGTGAGTGCTGAAGCAAACGCATTTTGGGCAAGTAAAAGGAACACCAGCGGAGTGAAAAGGGCATACCCAATCTTTGATGGATACCGGTCTTTGGGATACGCCATTGTTTTGGGAAGGATAGCAATCCCAAGCCATCCATAGATGATCTCAAAGAGGATAAGAGAGCTTAATAACAGGCCAGGAAGGTAGTACCCAAAAGCAAAGAGGAGTAGACCGATTGCTATGATGACTTGTGCACCGATGAAACCGAAAAACGATCCAAGCCAGAACAAGGGATAATACCAGCGTACCCATGTGTATTGTCTCGTCCCCCAATGGATAAATCTCCGGATATTGTTCTCAGGTGGGCTTTCCATGATGCATTTCGGTTGAAGAGAGATACGGTATCCTGCCTTTTTCACAGTTGTGGTAAGGACAAGATCATCAGAATACGCTGTTTTCCATTTTTCTTTTATATTCAGTTGTTCGAAGATGCTTTTCTTAATGGCAGTGGACCCACCCCAGGCAAATGTGTAACTCGGATAAAACATAAAAACAATAGAGGTCATATTCCAAGCTGAGATAAACAATGTTTTCATGTTTGTCGGAAAATACCAACGATACCCGGTCGTCGCTCCGATGGACGAATCCTGGAGTGGGCGAATCATGTTCCTAAGCCAATAAGTATCTGGTTTGATATCGCTGTCCGCAAAGACGAAAACCTCTGAGTCTGTCACTAGCCCCAAACCGGTTAGCAGAGCAGCAACTTTACCACTGCACCCGGAAGCCGGATTGGTAAGAGCGATGTGACTATGAGGCTTGTCATGAGTTAGTTGAAGTAAGATGTTGTACGCAGGGTCCTGTTTTGAGTCAACTACAAAGATAAGTTCATGTTTTTGATACTCTAATGAAAGGAACGCTAGTATATTCTCATGAAAACCAGGTTGGATCCCCTTGCAGGGGACAATGATCGAAGCAGCAGGGGTGTAGGAAGGATATCTTATTTTTTTTGTACGCAGATACGCAATGACCCAGAGGCTGATGATATAACATTCACCTATGACACCAATGACCCCCAGGACGATGAGGCCTTCAAGAATCATACCTTCCAACACAGTGTTGTATCCTTGTCTCATTATTTGATATTTACCTAGCGTATGTTTGGTGTGTATTCTAAGCCGATAGAGGAAAATCTCTCCGGGTCAGAGAGTCGGATTTATGTAGACGGCGTTCGTTATCTCATGTTGTGAGTGAAGAGAAGAGTATGACTCGTGATGAGAAACACCTCAACAAGCTTACGAATGTTGTTTTCGAACCTGTTTTCATCTTAGGGGTGCATCGATCAGGAACAAGTATTTTATACAAGATGCTTGCCGCAACAGGGGTTTTTAATACAGTGACTGCGTATCATCTTCTTCAGTATCATGAGCTCCTCTACAATTATCATGAAAAAAAGGAAGTAGAAGCAAAACAACAGCTCACAGAATCTTTTTTAAAAAACGGTCTGAGGGATAGAGGTATCGACCAATTAAAAGTCACTGCGGATTTTGCTGAGGAATATGGTTTTTTGTTAGCAACTCGAACAATGCGGATGTCTATCACAAGAAAGAATGTTGATCTTTTTGAGGAGATGTGTAAAAAAATTCAGTTTATCTCAGGGAACCAAAAACCTCTTCTGCTTAAAAACCCGTATGATTTCAACAATTTCCTCATCATTAAACAGATGTTTCCTTCCGCACGTTTTGTTTTTATTCACCGTCATCCGCAAAAGACAATAAGCTCCCTAGTGAAGGCTATGAGAACGATACTTGATGAGAAAAACCCATACACTACTCGTTTATCAAAGGTGTATGATCAATGGTACTCGAACCCATTGCTGCTTTATCCACTCCGATTCGTATTTAAAAGAATGCCAGAATGCAGTGTGGTCCTTCTCACTAATATAACGGCAAGGATGACGCACTATTATATAAAAAATATCAAAAAGCTGTCAGAGGAAGATTACATCTCGATCACCTATGAGGAACTCTGTACATTCCCTTCGGAAACCCTACGAAGGATTATGAACAAACTAGGTGTATCTCCAATATCGACTATTGACACAAGATCTCTAATGAAGCCTCGCAAGGGAGACATTGATCCGTCTGTACGAAAACTCCATAGGTATATCTATGACCTCATGAGATCATATTTTGAGCAGTTTGGGTATTCAAATTGGAAATAGGATTACATCTTCTTTTTTATCGACATCTTCCCTGATCTTCTGTTCGAGTCGCATGAGTATCTCATCCTGGTATGAAATAAGGAATTCTCCTTGTAATTGCATACTTTCTTTCTTTTCCATAGACGACGTAGAGTATCTTTACAAAAAACTCCCACATGTAACGATTATACACCGGGATGCTAAAAAAGACCTTTTATCCGAATAATCGGTGAAACGGGAAATCCTGATACCCAGTCACACCGACCCATATCGTTTGATTGACTCCTTGGATAGTGATATTTGCTCGTAGAACCACCCGAAGCTGGTCAGGGATAAACCGTTCCCCAAGACGCGGTCGTATCTCTGATAAAGGAATGAGCATATCTCCTTGGAGGACGGTTGTACTCTGTGGATAAATAATTCCATCGGGTAATGTTCCATTGCTGATGATTCTTGATTTGTTCTGATCCACCCGGTAAATTCTCACGGTCAGATCGGTCGCAACTAAGGTGAGTTTATTTGGGTTTTTTATTTTAAAGGTAATCTCGTCACGGCTTCATCCCGAAATGAATTGAAAACGATGTTGAACTGATTCGATTATGGCC
>CAZLDE010000223.1:0-2995 GCA_964558215.1 uncultured Thermoplasmatales archaeon | reverse complement strand
GGATTGTATGGTCACCATCAGCGGAGACCGTGAATGGGTCTAGATACATAGCCCAGCTGCCTTCATCCAGCTGATACATCGTATAATCGACCCCCATGAGGTCATCGGTTGCAGTCAAGGTCACAACAACAGGGCTGACGAACCACGAGTTATCCCCAATAGTGCCATCAAAGGAGATGATAGTAACTGGGGCAGTGACATCGGTGACTGTTGCAAAGGTATACCATCTCCTTGTGTAGATACCACTCCCGGATAGGTCAGTGGCATTGACCCAGACCGTATACGACATACCATAAGAAAGACCAGTAAACAGAAGTGATTTTGTTCCATTGGTCGCATCTATTCCACTGTTCGATTGTCCATTGCTGCACTGGATCGTCCAGGAGAACGTGTTTCCCTCAGGATCAGCTATCGGGATGCTCCAGGTGAAACTTAAGGGATTGCCCGTCGAACCGTTCGCGGGGGATGGAGTACCAAAGGTCGGTGGGCTATTAGCCTTTGTCGTAAACGACCAAACGAGTCCGGTGGTATGTTCCCCATAACTATCCCATGCGACAATTTTCCAGTAATAGGTAGTCAGATAATTCAACATACCAGGATCGTAGAGGAGCACTGATTGATTACCAACAACTTTAGACGGATTAGCATTTGTTCCAAAATACACATCATAGGTAACAGTGTCCCCGGGGTTTGGATCCCCACCGGTCCAACTCAGATCAGGGGAAATTGCGATGCCAGTTGCGCCATTTGAAGGGTTGGGTGAACTAGGTTGATAGGGCGGCAGGTTGCTTTCAATGACCCCTGCGGATGTTTCTTGGGGTAAGTAGTTCTGTTTTGTGACGGTAACTAAAACGCTTCCACCAGTTTGAGGAGTGATAATAAAAGTCACATCACCTGCTGAATTCGTCATACCGCGTTCATATACCTCATCACCTTTCCAAACACAGACATACGCATTCTGCACATTTGATCCACCTGTTGTTTGAACATGGACGGTAAACGAGGAAGAACCAACAGGCACTGCTGAGGGATGGTTTGTGACTAGGGTTGCTGGGTTCTCTGTCCAGACCGGGAGTTCAGGATCACCAAGCAAAGTCAGCTCCGTATAAATGTATTTATAAATATCCTCACCAGCGTATAACTGGTAGACGTCGTTTTTATGATCTGAGAACGCAGAACCTAAATGATAAAGATTCTCTTGAAGGAGTGATTTAAAGAAATAGACGTCAAATAACATGGACAAACTATCATAGGTCCCGTAATTATACCAACCATAGCGTGAGTTCCCAATAAAAGCGATACCCCCGCCATTGCTGTTTTGTACGAAATGCTCAGCGATACAATCTGAGACATCAAAGGCAGCAGGGTCACAACCCATGGAATACAGGATCGTTTGTTTATTTCCGTTCGATAACGCATCCATATCAGCAGAATAAAGGAGCAAATCGTGTTTGACATAGCCAGTCCCCATGCAATCCGTGTTTGAATGATCCGCATGGTTCGCAAGATTCTGTCCTGCGTTGAGAGCAGCTATGACATTTGTTTTATGGTTTCCACTATGGCTGTCATAGACGTTCGTCATAGTCCAGTTTGATGGGATATATGCGTTATCAATGTTTATTTTACATTGCTCTGCATGTGTCCACCAGTTGTCAAGATCAAAACCAAATAACCCTGCTTTTTTCGCATAATCGGTTAAAGGAGGATTTCTCTCATAGGTCAATATCTTGTTAATAAAATTCCCAATCTGTCCTGTTCCGCTACCCGAACCATTGACTGATGCACGACCGATATGTACTTCACAGATCCAGTCGTCATCGAAATCTGCATAGTACGCGTCGTTTGGAATCGAATCAGGATCGACACCGGAATACGTCCTGTAATGACAGGGGACAACATCGATATCACCACCAAGGAGGACAAAGATAGTTCCCCAGTTGGTATAGGCATCTTGAACGAATGATCTGATTTTTTGAACATTTGTCCCACTGTACCCGCCGGAGTTGTAAATCCAACTTGTGGTGACAATCGCTGTCGGGACTCCTTTCTGGGTTTTCCAATCAGCAAGTGGCTGGAAGGCGCTCACCCAGCTGTCTTGAGTGACAATCACATAATCATAATCACCTGGTTCGACCCCAAGCGGTTGTAGCCCTGGAGAAGAAACCAGTGTAACATCTTCCGGATTAAAGACCATGTCTTTGACTATTTGCTCGTACATTATTTTTCCTTCTTCAGGAAGTGATTCAGGAAGATAATCTTGACAGATATAATCAGCAACGCCTTCAAGAACAAATTCCACAGAACGCAGCAGAATCAGTCTTTTTTGGAGGGGTAAATAGCGGAGTGGATAGATGCTGAGGTCTACCATACCTTGACCAGCAAGATCGGTCTGTGATCCTAAGGAAACAAACGAGGCAGGATACGGAAGCGGGGAAAGATACGTTGACTTTTCCTGGGACGGGGAGATGATTGTCTCTTGCGATGTTCCAATAGGGAGTGGTTGTTGTGCAGGAAGTATCGTGTAGGTTCCAGGTAATAGCTGTAGTGTAGCGGAAACCACCCGTACATTTGTTGCTCGTAATCCAGCTGGTAAAGCAACCCGAATATTTTTAAACGGGAGCAGTGGTTTTCCTTTCTTGGACATATAGGAGCAATCTTTGATTGAAACAAAATCAAAACCAAACCGTTTCTCAAGATATATATCGTCTGGCGAAAAACAGATAGTATAACTAAGAGAATCAATATGTCCCAAACCATCTCTCTTTTCAGTTGCTTCATCATTCTTATTGATTTCATTTATCACGGGAAGTTCTTTTGTTGAGACAGATGGTGTAGTTGGATAGGAAAGACCAGCCGTATTAAATGTTGTAGCAAGAAAGCTTATTATTATAATTCCAAGCAGTAGTTTTTTTACATTTTTTCGTAGGTGTCCTTTCATAATCTTCAATCCCCTTAACAAAGGTACTATTTGTTCTGTTTTATTTAAATGTATCTC
>CAZLDE010000222.1:0-3000 GCA_964558215.1 uncultured Thermoplasmatales archaeon | reverse complement strand
CCTTATCTACTCTACGATGCCGACGTACCATGTCACCATGAACGACAACGGACATACACAAAACTATACCTACGCATCAGGTACTTCTGCTGCGACCCCCATGGTCGCTGGTGTCGGTGCCCTCCTGCTGTCACACTATCCGTTGCTCACCAATAAGGAAATCGAAACCCTGATATGCGAGAACGTCGACCCGTACAACTCAACAGAGTACATCGGCACAGGACGACTCAACGCGTATAACGCGTTAAATGCGTTAAACCAACCACCTGTCGCAGATTTTTCCTGGACACCACACAACCCGGACCTCCAGCAAGACACGTTCTTTGATGCATCTGCAAGCTCTGATCCTGAGGGGAACATCTCACTCTATGAATGGGATTGGGACAACGACGGTGTTTATGATGAAAACCATACGACCCCGGATGCGATGCATGCATGGTCAAGCGCAGGATGGTATCCAGTACGGCTCCAAGTCACCGACGCCTTTGGAAAAACAGGGAACATAACCAAAACCATCCAGGTAACAGCCTTTCCTCAATTCCAGATCACTATCACAGGCGGTCTTGGCATCACTGTAGAGATCACAAACACGGGAACCCTTAATGCAACAAAGATCGTCTCCACCATCTCGCTGACCGATGGTTTCATCCTTTATGGAAAAACGAAGAATACCACACTCATCGGACTTACCGTAGGAGAGTCAAAGACCATCGTCGATAAACCAATTCTTGGGTTTGGAAAGACCACTATACACGTAGCGGTCAGCTGCGCTGAAGAAGTATCGGCGACCCAGACCAAAACAGCAACCGTCATCCTCTTCTTCGTCATTGAGATACAATAATGTACTTTCCCTTCTCTTTTTTTTTCAATATGTATTTAAGTGATGACTTATTTACAACGCCGTACGGTGGAGGAGTTCATCATGAGCGAAACAAGATACTGCAACATCTGTAAACAAGAACTAGGATCAGACAATCATTCACATATTTGTCATGGATGCCATGATAAGATTCTGTCTATTGAAAAAAAAATAGATGAAACGTTTCAATAATCCTTTCTGGGAATCAACTCTTTGTTGTTGGAGACAAGAATCAAAAAAACCGTCTCATCGTTTTTCCCCTTGCCTGCTAAGCGGTATTCTTGTGACATGACATAATTAATGAAAGAAGGTTTAAAGCGCTAAAGGAAGATGCATTCTTATCTCCTGTACTGTTTACTGTTTCCCGTCTGTAGGAAAAACCCTCTATGCGCTCTCCGTACATCAGGAAATCAACACGTCATCATCTCATGATCAGATCCGACGATATCAGAAGAAGCATCCAATCACTTTTAGGGCACGTATGGACCGATCTTTCTGCATGGACACTAATTCTGACCAACCTTATTACTATCTCCTTTGCGTACATTAACCAATGGGCGTTCTCCACCATCATCTGGGTGTACTGGTGTCAGACGCTTATTATCGGTTTTTTCGCGTTTCTCCGGGTGATATCCCTAACCGATCTGTCGTACCCTGGAGTAGAACGTATACAAAAACAATTTTCGCTACGTTTGAAATTTCACGCGGGTGTGTTGTTTCTTGCCCATTTCACGATTGTACAGGGAAGTCTAACCTTGGTTCTCGGAGCGTTTCTTGGTCCAGTCACCAACCAAAACAGCATAATTCTCTTTTCAAGTGCTCTTCTTTTTTTCTGCAATCATCTGTTCTCATATGTGTATAATAAAAAAAACGAAGGGGTAGTACGCAAGAACATTGGCTTTATGGTCCTCCGACTGTACCTCCGTCTCTTACCGTTGTTTGTCTCTTTCCTCTTCATTGGTATGATTATCGCGGCATTCTTCCTTGTTAGAGACGAACAGCTCGTTGCGACAGCCTATGTTGTTCTCTTCGTGTTAAAAACTGGTACGGACGTTATCGCTCATAGCCTTGAACATCGCCTCCCCATGATCCGGAAAGGATATCGATTTCGTTGCTACCGGTCACGGCTATGAACCATCAACAGAACCACTTTCATGGAACAGATCGTGTGGTCATGTATTCTGTCATTGTGGCGTTTTTCCATGGTGCTTTTAAGTAGATAATACGAGTAGAGAGTACCACACGGAGTAACAGGAATCTAGAGACGACAGGATGGTCTTTGTATGTTATTAGAAACCGTGTTTGGTGTTGCTGCAGGAATAATTGCATCGGTGCGTTTGTTCCCACAGGTATACAAAACCGTGAAGGTCAAGAAAGCTGATGATCTTTCTTTCTGGTTTTTAATAATGGTATCCTCTCAAGCCCCGTTACTGATCGGGTATGGTCTTGTGAAGCCAGATTGGTATATCGTGTGTATGAACATCATTCCGCTCATCTGCTCTTTCATTCTACTTGAACTGAAGTATCTCTATAGAGCCCCTGCGAATAATGCACACTACACAGCTCAATCGAAATGTGTTTTTTCACCTGCAACAGAAACACCTAACCAAGAGTCCTCATGCGAAAAAAGTTTTTTTTATTCGCCAAACCAATTCGAAGTAGTTATGAGAGTCAGTGGCCCTGAATAAAAAATCCCTTAGAGACAACTAGATACTCGCAGACAAGGTAAATGACAAAAATCATTAAAGATAGGTTTGTCCGTTGTATAAGAATCCTACGACCGTCTCTGATGTTCCATATAAAACCGTATCATGGCGTCTCCACCCCCTTTTTTTGAGGATATCCTTTTATAGCAGAACAGCATTATATTTCGATAACGGAGGAAAAAATTGTGAAGAAAAGCCTTATTTGTATTCTTGTTTGTATGCTGATTGTTCTGCTCACAACGGGATCAATAGCGACAACACCCGTATCTGAAAAGATCTCTCAACCCCTGACCCGGGGAACTATCTTGTATGTCGGTGGGAGCGGACCAGGAAATTATACGACGATTCAATCAGCCATTAATGATGCGAATCCCGGTGATACTGTTTTTGTCTACAATGATTCCTCACCCTATTCTGAGGCATTAGAAGTCAACC
>CAZLDE010000221.1:0-3008 GCA_964558215.1 uncultured Thermoplasmatales archaeon | reverse complement strand
GTACTTGGCTGGTAAAAAAGTTCGGCGATACAAAAACCGGCAAGATCGTTTCTCGCCTGCCTTTTTTCCACGCTTTGTTTCATTTTGTCGGCCAGGGAAAAAAGAAAATCAATTTCTTTTTTGCTGGTAAACTGGTCGACGGAAATAATATCTTTGCCAAAAAAAACCCACTCAACTCACGATAGTGTATATAACGGACCGATTGAACAGTCTGACCGTTTGATATTGAACAGTGAGAACGCTCAAACTAAGCAGTAAGAACGCTCAGTTGAACACTTGGAAAATAGGGTAAGGTATTGATCTATGCCTTCATTATTCTGGTTCGATTCTCTTTACCTTACGTAATGAATCGCCATTTAGAATGATGGTGTATGCATTATGGACAATCCTGTCACAAATCGCATCTGCAATTGTTTCATCACCAATTTTTTGGTACCATCCCTTCACCTCAAATTGAGAACAAAATATTGTCGAACCTCTTCCACAACGTGCTTCAACAATCTCTAGCAGATCCCTTGCTTCGTTATAGGAAAGAGACAACAAAAGCCATTCATCGAGAATTAGCAGTTTCACTTTTTTGTATTCCTTGATGGTTTTCTGAAAACTTCCCTCACCTCTTGCGATAGCCAATTCAGCAAAGAGATCAGGAAGCCGAATATATCTCGCAGAATAAAAATTCCGATTCGCAGCAACACCTAATGCACAACCCAAGTAACTTTTTCCCGTACCTGTCGCACCCAGTATGATAACATTATTACAATCCTGGATATAACCACAGAGAGACAGTCTTGTAATCTGTCCTTTATCGAGGTGACGTTCTGGTGCGTAGTTGATATCCTCAATACATGCCTGTGGATAAGCATAATCTGCCTTCCTGATGAGGAGTTCCAATCTGTTGGTCCTTCGCTTGTTCCATTCTGAGTCAACCAACAAACCAAAACGCTCCTCAAACTGCATATTGACATATGCAGAATCGGTCATTTGATCCCGGAAGGATTGTGCCATGCTGTTCAGTCGCATTTCATACAGTTTGCTGAGGGTATTTTCACTTAACATCACTCCTCACCTCTCTTGTAATAGTCCGGACCCCGGGTAAATGCATATTGAGATGATTCTGTTTTTGTCTCTTCCTTCTGGATTAACAACTTATCCAGACCGGATTTCAAAATTGCCTGAACGCTCTTTAAACTTGGTCTTGCAGTATATGACAAGGCACGTTTACATGCTTCCTCAAGACGTTGGGGAGAGTACGAATCAGCCAATTTCAGTAAAGCCATACAGGATTTGTAACCCTGTTGTTCAACCTTGTGGCTGGTGAGAAACACTGACACAATGGTATAGGTATTCGTGCCAATGCTTTGTGCCCATTTTTGGAAACGCTCACCATTCCACTTTATAAATTTCTGATGATCTGGTGGCATATGCTCTTGAATAGTGCTGTAATGGAGGGACTGCCCATAGAGTCTTGGATGTGAGGCAATACGTGTACCGTGGTAGAATATCTCAACAATATTCTTTGTGATCCGAACATCCACCTTCTGTTTGATGTATTCGTAGGGACAGGAATAATTCTTATTTTCAACCGTAATATGGTAATTATATTGGACTGTAGCAATTTTCCATATTGCCAGTTCATATGGTCTCTCTGGCAAGGGTAGAAGAAACATTTTTTCTTCTTCGAAACGCGATGCTCTGGATCCATCCTTCATTTGAAACCCTTTATGATTAAATTCGACGAGTTTTTGATGGATTGCTTCATTCAGTTCTCTGAGTGAAAGAAACTGATTGTTTCGTAATGCCGCGATTATCCAGGTTGAAACAACACTCACTGATTTCTCAACGGTTGCTTTATCTTTTGGAGAATGGGGTCTGGTGGGGATTATTGCTGTTCCGTAATGTTCTGCAAGGTCGAGATAGGTTTTGTTGATAACTGTCTCATCACGGGTGTTTTTTAGCACTCCTGTCTTTAAGTTGTCAGGGACGAGAATTCTCGTGACGCCACCAAAATAATTGTAAGCATTAACATGAGCTATTGTCCAACTCTCCTGATTCTGTGAGAGAAATCCCTCAACATAAGCATACCCGCTGTAGGGTAGTACAGATACAAAGATTGAGATCTTGACTATTTCACCAGTGTCTGTATCGGTGATCTGGACTTTTTGACCTGCCCAGTCAACTTCCATGATTTCTCCGGGCTTATGTTCCAGATGCATGGTGGCTTTGGTTTTATGAACATATTCACGATAATATTTGTTGAATTGGGTTTGTTTATAGGGAAGTAGACCTGAGCCTCGACATTGATCACAGTACTCAACCCACAGTAAGCTCAAAGTAACACCACTCTTTGCCATTTCACGATGAATATAATCATAATCCGGTTTTCTATAGGAGGTGCTTATGGCATAAGAGGGAACTAATTTTTTTGTTAATTCCTCATTAGTCCAATCTTTTACTGTTTCCCATGATAATTCCAATTCTGATGCATGTTTTAAAGTATTGATCACCGTTGTCCGTGAACAACTACACGAGAGTGCAATCTGTGTGTTCTTAATTCCGAGACTGTGTAGTCGCAGAATCTCCTTGTAGTTTTTCATGTTATCCTTCCTTGGCATCAATTTGATACCAAAGGGGAATTATTCGTTAGAAAAAATCAATCTACTCTGAACCTGTGATTGTCCAATTAAGAGGATTCGGGGTTAAAAAAGAACAAGAAGAAGGAAGTTGTAATAAAGGAGATGGGGAAGTGTTCAACCATGCGTTTGAACTGCTTAGTTTCAGCGGTATGGGTGTTCAATTTGTCCGGTCAAACTGTTCAGATCTAAGCGTTATAATCACTCACCCGGTCATAGACCTGTTCTCCCGCCTTTCCATCAACTTTAATCAGTTTTTTTGTCACCCAAGTTCTTCCTTTCGCTCTGCATAAATGTATACTATCAATGGTCAGATACATAAAACCAAGGATATGATGGACAGTCAGTACTCTCTTACAATCCTGCATGGGTCTGAGG
>CAZLDE010000220.1:0-3028 GCA_964558215.1 uncultured Thermoplasmatales archaeon | reverse complement strand
CCCCTGTGTCATCATAAATAGAAGACAGGGTCCTATATAAACATACTCCCAGAAATTAATATAAAAACAAAAGGTTTTAAAGATGATGAATTATAACAGGATACGTAGGAAAAGAGATGGAACTAACAGAACCAATCCTTGAAGAAAAACAAAAAAACAAGTTGCTGAAAGCAACAAAAATCTTTTTCTTGGTTACTGTTCTTTATTCCTGCTGGATAGCTCTTGTCATCCTAGGGACCTATTTTCTCAGACTTGGATATAACTGGGCGGGTCTTTCCCTTGAACACTGGATACTCTCTGCGATTATCCTTATCGGACTGATCCTTATTATTGAAATCATCCTGCTCCTCCAATATCTACTCCCAAGAATGAAACGTCAGCGCCCAGAAAAACCAAAACGAAAAGAATTTATCCAAGATAAACGAGTGTACCGATATACGATTCCATCGGGGGTAAAAGGAGGGATTTTTAGTAAAACCTACATCCTCATCGATGAAAATCGAGTTCTGAATCTCCGCTACCAGATGATCCCACCAAACGACCTCTGGGGAAACCAACAAGAATCGTAACTATCCTTACTTTTTTAACATCCCGATTTCTGTAAGTTTCTCAGGAAGATAGGTGTCGGTCACATAATCCAGACCGTATTTTGCCAGCGCCTGCTGCTCCGATTTCTTCCCAATGTTTAACTGCAGTTTTATCTCATGTTTCCAGAATTGATCCTGGAACCGTGGGTCCTCAAGCTCGCTTTTCAACGCAGCGATATCCTCACTGGTCAACGCATCAGTTGGAAGTTTATAATTCTCAATATCGGAAGGCGTCACCCCCAGGTACTGCGCAGCTGGTGTCGCCAGATACTCAGAGATATGAGCGGTTTTAATAGCGCCGTACGCGACACTGCCAAAAATACGAAAACTCCAGGGATCACAATCAGTGAACACCAGGACCGGTAGCTTCTTTTCCTCATTTAACCGTTTGATAAACCGTCGCGTCGACCGAGCTGGCTGTCCTTTCAGATGAACTAGAATCGCTCGAAAATCGGTGTCAAACCCGTTCTCAACCAATCGGTCGAACATACCACCCGTTTCAATAGCGACTATAAAATCAGCATCCACCTCCTTAAACGTGAGTTTATCCTTCTCAACATTATAGGGAATCCCATAGCCAGCATCCCCGACATCATCCTGACAATGGATTTTTTTCTTTGTGTTATTCCGGGTCATCTCCTCGACAACTAGATTCCCGATCACACGAGCCCCGTCCTCCTCCGGTCGAAGCTTGAAATCCTCTCTCATGCACCCGGTGATGACCTCGAGATCCTCTGCAAGAAGGTCTGACTCATTCTGACTATTGAACTTGGCCAGGTTCCATCCCTCAGAGATGTAATACGTTTCTCTTAAGGTTGAAGACTTTTTCTCCTTGATCATGTCTTTGATGAAATCAACAAGATACATGGTCCGCAACAACATATATGCCCCATCAAGAGAGCTCGCTGCCCGCTCTGTCTTATTTTTCCCGTATTTCCAAACATTCAGCGTATCATCAAACCGGATGTTTGCTTTTGTCCGCGTTGAAAGCTGCAAAGCAGGAATTTCTGCTTTTTCAAGATCAGCATAGACTTTTTCTGCAATCATGTCAATCTTAGTTATCACACCTGAATAATCACGCGCCATAGTCTTATTCCCCCTCCCATTTATCTGCCCCAATCACATACGTCGGGTTGATGTTCTGCACATACAGGTCGTTTTCATCAAAATCACCTTTGTTCAGACCCGCAAGCTCAAAGAAAATGTCGATCTTGTTAGTCGGCTCGATACTCTCCAAACTCCATTTGATGTAGCTATCAGTGACTTTCGATGGCTTTGGTTTTACTTCGCCGACCACAGCATCCTTTGGGTATAATGCATATAAGTTGAATTTCTGCGGCTTGTTTTTATAGTTAACAACCATAATAGTACTTTTCGCAATCCATCCCTTGGTATCAGACTGCCCAGCGGGATTTGAAACATCAAGCTTCGTCTGAATTGGCTTACACCGGACTTTTTCATACTCCACGAGATCCTCTATCCATACCACATCCATGATCCGGGTGATAACCTTCTCAAGAGACGGAATGGGTTTGTCAAGCATATGAGCAGATTTTTTCGCAATTTCCGGAAGGATTTTTGTGATCAGATCGAACTTCTCTCTTGTTTTCACACGTCGCACTTTTTTGTTAATATGCATTTGAACTTTTCTGGCGACCTCACGGAATGCAAGGCGTATTTCATTTTCGATTTCCTCAACATCAGCGATTGCCTCTTTTGATTCTGATGTGTAAGGGATCTGTGTTGAAGCGATATGGGTAAGGAAAATCGCTGGCCCAATAGGGACGCCTGTCCCTGATGGCTGGTCTAACCCGTATCGGCGCCAGTCAATCGATGCAATCGCTGTGGTGATCGCACAATCTCCCTGTTGATACAAAAGCGGGATGCGGTTGGCGAACCGAAGGATTTTCACCGGTTTATCTTTCGGAAGGTTCCCACCATAGACAATGCCAACTTCGACCTGAAACGGGTTCCCAGAAAAAACCGCTGCGGGTCGTGAAGCCGTGAAAATAAACTCTGGTGATATCTCCTGGGTTTCACTTTTCAGACTTCGACGGATAAGCATCTCACCAATGGGCGAAAGACATTCTGTTGGAGGAGCCATGATTTTCACCCGTTTGAATGCTTTATGCAACAGCAGGAACTGCTCACGAGTCATGTCAGAAGGATTTTGGTTTCTATCAAGTTTCGCCTCATCACAGACTGCATCAGCGGTTCGATCACCCATGCTGCTGAAATCATTTTTCAGAAACGACGCAAGCTTTCTTGCTTTTGTCTCTTTAGCCATCTTAATGAGAGTCCCCAGTTCAACACCATAGGGATGGGGACGAATTTCTTGGCTTTTCTTGGGAAGGATATCTGCGGTTCGCTCAAAGATATGCTCGGTACCATCAGCCTCTTTGAAGGTGATACGTGCATGTGGATTTACGATAGAGGTACTC
>CAZLDE010000219.1:0-3032 GCA_964558215.1 uncultured Thermoplasmatales archaeon | reverse complement strand
GGATATACTTGGTTCCTGTGGTTAACGGTTTTAGGTTCATCCAACAAACCATGCAATCCACCTCATTACTGATAAAGGGGGCGTTATGGGGTCGAACCAACATGTCTCCCCGGCTGATGTCCAAATCGTCAGTAAGCTGCATCACCACCGACATCGGAGGGAACGCTTCAGGGATTTCCCCGTGTGCATCTTCGATTGACTTAATTGTTGTCGTAAAACCTGAAGGTAAAACAATAATATTGTCATCTGGTTTGAAAATGCCAGATGCGATTCTTCCAGCATACCCTCGATAATCATGATATGCATCAGAACGTGGCCGGATGACATACTGTACTGGAAAGCGACAGTCAACAAGGTTTTCATCACTACCAATATGAACGTGTTCAAGATGATATAACAGTGTTGGGCCTTGATACCATTGCATGTTTTTTGATGCATTCACCACGTTATCACCAAGTAATGCGCTGATAGGGATAAACATGATATCATGCACAGAGAGCTTTGAAATGAAATCCTCTATCTGGTCTTTGATCGTGTCATAGACTTCTTGTTTATATTCGACAAGGTCCATCTTGTTGATACAGATGACAAAATGAGGGATCTGTAGTAGCGAGGCGATGAAGATATGACGATGCGTCTGTTCGGTCACGCCGTTACGTGCGTCAACAAGGATCAACGCTAGATTCGCCGTTGATGCACCCGTCACCATGTTTCTGGTATATTGAATATGACCGGGAGTGTCAGCTATGATAAATTTTCTCACGGGGGTAGCAAAATACCGATACGCAACATCAATAGTGATTCCTTGTTCACGTTCTGCTCGTAATCCATCGGTCAGCAATGCAAGATTCAGTCCTTCACCACGCTGCTGACTTATCCGCTCAAGGTTTTGCAGTTGATCCTCAAAAAGGGTTTTACTATCATACAGCAATCGACCGATGAGAGTGCTTTTTCCATCATCAACACTTCCTGCGGTCGTAAAACGCAGCAAATCCATGTCAAGATAACTTTTTTCATCCATGCTAGAAATACCCCTCCTTCTTCCGGTCCTCAAGAGCGTTTTCAGATCGGCGGTCGTCGGCTCGATTCCCCCGCTCGGAGACACGATACGCAGCGACTTCCTGAACGATTTCTTCCACAGTACTGGCTTGTGATTGCACCCCTCCTGTGCACGTCATATCCCCAACTGTGCGGAATCGAACCGTCATGGATTGTACTTTTTTTCTATCTGTTTCATCAAGATGAAGATAGTCTGAGTACGCATAGATAACACCATCGCGGATGATGCAATCACGGGTATGTGAGAAATAAATCGGTGGGATCTGTATCTGTTCTTTGAGGATATACTGCCAGATATCCAGTTCAGTCCAGTTGCTTAAAGGGAAAACCCGGAAATGTTCTCCGTGGTGTTTTCGTCCATTATAAAGATCCCAAAGCTCCGGGCGTTGGTTTTTTGGGTCCCATTGACCGAAATCATTACGATGTGAGAAGAACCGTTCCTTAGCACGGGATTTTTCCTCATCCCGTCGTCCCCCTCCAATTGCGGCATCGAACTTGTGCTCCTGTATCGTATCAAGAAGCGTGACCGACTGCAGGTAATTTCTGCTTGCGAATTTTCCGGTTTCGTCTTTAACCCTGCCAGTATCGATAGAATGTTGAACAGAACCGACAATTAATCGGACATCAAGGTATTTCACAAAAGCATCTCTGAAAAGTAGTACCTCTGGGAAGTTATGCCCTGTATCGATATGCAACAAAGGATAGGGGATTTTTGCAGGGAAAAATGCTTTTCTGGACAGATACCCAAGCACGATAGAGTCTTTACCACCCGAAAATAGGAGAACCGGCCGTTCGAATTGTGCAGCGACCTCACGGATGACAAAGATGGATTCTGCCTCAAGTTTCTGCAGGTGAGTAAGGTTGTATCGTTTCATAGGAGGTGTATCTTTATCTTCCAATCATTCAAAAACCTTCCCAAAAATAAGAAACACCCATAAACCATATTAATCCCCTTTTCCCTCATCAAGGAAAACTATGCCTTCCCCTGTGACGTTCCTACAACATCAAGAAAGTACTCTTTCTTCAGAAAAAATAAAGCAATTCCAAAAAAAGGTGTTGTCTTTTTATAAAAAGAACAAACGGTCCTTACCCTGGAGAAATACAACAGACCCCTATAAGATCCTCCTCTCTGAGTTTATGTTACAACAGACACAGGTCAGCCGCGTTGTATCGTATTATGAACGATGGACTGCCAAATGGCCTACCATTAATCAGCTTGCCTCCGCACCACTTGCAGAGGTTCTGACACTATGGATGGGTCTTGGATATAATAACAGAGCTGTAAATCTCCATAGGACTGCGAAGAAGATTGTTGCTGAATTCGATGGTGATGTGATTACGGCTATGAAAAATTATGAAGAACTCCCTGGAATCGGGAAATACACCTCCCAGGCGGTGCAGATTTTCTCGACAAACGATGATCTTGTCACTGTGGATACCAACATCAGACGGATTTTCATCCGTGAATTTAATCTTCCACCGACGGTTCCTGATAACGAACTCTGGAGGATAGCTGAATTGTGTCTTCCAAAAAACAAGAGCCGCCGGTGGCACAATGCATTAATGGATTACGGAGCATTATACCTCACTGCAAAAAAAACCGGTATCAAACCAAAAACACAGCAATCCCGGTTTGAAGGCTCCAATCGACAGATTCGAGCAGCGATAGTGCGCTATTTGCTCAAAGAAGCATTGTCGGTATCAGAGCTTGAGAGGAAAATTGGTGTTGAAAAATCGCGGCTTCTGCCGCTCCTTGAAAAGATGAGTGCTGAACAAATACTTGTGAAACACAACACGGTCTATCAAATAAACGACTAAGGATTCTTTTTTCTCCGTTTTTCAATTCTTCTATTCAGATAGCCTTTGAATACATTATTTAAGAAATATCATTGAAATCCGTCTAGGAAACAGAAGATTTTCTCCCTAATTCCTCAATAATTCTTCTCTTATATCCTCCTCAGTAAATTTAATAT
>CAZLDE010000218.1:0-3048 GCA_964558215.1 uncultured Thermoplasmatales archaeon | reverse complement strand
GCTTTTCGCTTGTTGGTTTGACATTCTATAACCGGATATGTGTTTCTCATCGACTGCATCGGATCATGCGATCTTGTAGTGAAAATGGTGTTTTTCTTAGGAAAATGACGTATAAAATCGAAAGTGATATAAATAACGATTAACAATTGTTAATTAGGGGCGTAAAATATGAGGGAGTATCGTTTTTTAACCATCTTTCCTCCTCTCCTCACCAGCTAAAAAAAAATAATAACTTTCTCTATTTTACGTCCACCTTTCCTTACGACCTTCGATGGTATTTCTCTTCCTTAACGAAACCGGGGTCGTCCTTGACTGGAAAAACCATTCATCGGCTCATAGGGGTTAAAGGCAGGATCACCATACAACATCCGGACATAGAACGTCGGTGGCTCTGTATCACTCTGTTTTTCTCCACGTAACGCCTCACCGATACTCAAGTCATCCACGATTAAATGATTCTCCAGAACTGTCAGACCGGACTCCTGACCGGTTTCCCGTGTTGCACCCACAAAACCATTGCACCCCGCATGAAGCATGGCTAGACCAATACTCATCTGCGCAGGAAGGCCATCGATACGCCCCATCAAACAAGCTGACGTCAGAAAAACACTTGGTTTTTCATAAGCCCAGTCCTTGACATGCGCAACATCGATCGCCTTTGAATACATATCAAGGCCATAGTACGATGCAGGAAGCCAGAACCAGTCACCATGCCCAAGGTATTCAATATAGTTCGCACCAGTGAACACCTCAAATGCCTCGATGAACTGTCTGCTGTTGCGTAAAACCCCATAGACCTTGGAGGAAAAATTATAGCTGCGGATTTCCCTTGCGTAGGGAACCTGATGGAAAAGCCCTCCGGTTTCACCAAATCCCTCTCCGAACACGAAACTGAACCGATAATGCCAATCATCTGTGCCTTGCGGAGTTCCACACACGGTTTCGTAGAAGAACGTCCGTGCGATCAATGCAGAGACATCAGAGACATCCCAGCCGATGAGACGGCCTACAGAGAGAGCCTGTTGGAGAGAGTACGGATTGTCAGAAGGTAAGCCTTTTTCAGGGATACCACCTTGAGACGGACCGTAATAATACTGAGGGATCATTGTGGCATCCGCAAGAATCCCAAGCCATGCGGGACCCGTGATATATACACTGAGAAGACCATGTGCATCAAGGGTTTCCAGTGTCCGTTCCAATTGGTGGACCGTCCGGTTGACCTTCTCGTTCGTAAAGACATGCAGGTCTTCAGAGTACCAGGGGCCCGCCCCGAGACCCTCGGCAGCACCTGCATAGGATGCATCGGTAAGCTCCCAGGACGCATTGGCGATGACTAGCCCACCATGGGCCGCGGTGAGGTACGAAGCAAGGCTGGAGAGGTGTGGAATCTGGGGGAGATGCGGAGTCTCAAGAGTTGAGATGGTTGTATCTATCCTGATAGAGGCGTCAACCCACGACAGCCCCCGCTGGATGAAGAATCCACCTTTAATCCCATGATACACCTCGACACGAAGGCCATACGGTCCTGATGCATTGCAGGTGAGGGTCTCAAGATACGTTCTCCCAGGATCATATCCCATGCTATTGGCATAGGCAACAATGTTTCCCTGTGGATCAGACAGTGTCATGAAAATGAGGGGGTCAACAGCAAAGAATCTCCCTGAAAACGACTGAAGTCTTTGATTAATTTCTCCCAAGATTTGTATACGGGTCGTGCCTTCGGGGACATCTATTGTATAATACCGGGTATCGTTCCCAGCAAGATTAATTTCCTTATTCAGCAGAATGATCTTTTTATTGGTGACCTGGCCAAACACAGTCACTTCAGTTCTATTAATCACCGTGGGGGAAAGGATGTCGGATGGATTTGTCATGGTAAGATAATGAAGCGAACCGAATTTCTCTGAGATGAGAGACAACACAGCATCGGTGATTTCCTGTTCGGTTTCAAGGGCAATCGTCGTGATGTTCGGCAGCTGGATAGAGACATCACCGATGAGGAACGCATGGGTGCTTTGCAGCTGCGTGCAGACCGCTTGAATCTCGTCATCGTTCTCATCAAAGAGCAGGATCGGCATGCTCAAGTAACTTGCCAGTGGCGCGGCAAGAAGGCTCAGCTGATACGCCTCTGTTGTTCCATACGGGAGAACCAAAACCTCTGGTGCAGTGACAAACAGCTCCGTTGCTACCATCAGAGAAACTGCTGGCGCAGGACCAAGAATCTCCCTTGTAGGATACGTCGTCGTCAGAGGCTCACCAAGAACCAAAATGGTCTGATTGACCGGTGTGAAATATGATTCAAGGAACCGCGCCTGCGCATCAGTAAGATTCCCTGCATGTGCAACAAACAAGGGCAGAAGCCCACTGGTATTCGTCATAGTGTCATACCAACAGGCACTACTTGTGCTTATGATACTATAAAAGGGATCACTGTCAGAGACGACTATAGCGTCACCAAGGGAATTGCGAACAGAGACAGAAACGACAAAAGGTGAAGACAAAAATTCAGTCTGTTCTTGTCCAAGGATTTGTCCATGCACACTGGAAAGAAACAGGAAAAAACAAAGGATGACAGTCATCGAAGTTTTCATTATCAATATTTATAAACAAAGGGATATTAATACTCTTTGTATCACTAACCAGTCGATTTCAGTGTGGTAGGACAGGACATATGTCCCTTCTGTTGATACCCGTAAGCAACCAGGTTATTTCTAAAAATTACATCTTTGAGGGAGTATCAAAAAAAAGAAAACGAGAAATAAGGCTTAGTCAAAAATTATTCTTATTTCTCTATGATTTGCACAAAATTTATAGTTCCACGGATCTCAATATGCAATCTCCCATCATCAGTGTCTTCATTCAGATAGATACCCTTGAACAGCAACATACGAAGCTGCGGAACTGTGTCCCCCTGGTGCTGCCAGAGAACATCTCCGTTTTCCTCTGAATAGATAGTAACAGTTGATGTCGCATTGAATCGAAGGAACCAATAAAACACATGGGCTCGATCGTCGTTGAATGGACGTATATAACATATCTTCCACATAC
>CAZLDE010000217.1:1876-3081 GCA_964558215.1 uncultured Thermoplasmatales archaeon | reverse complement strand
ATATAGGGGAATACTTGGTATGAAATCTAAAGGACCTTTCGTGTGGTGCATGCTTATCGTTATTCTTGGTGCGACCTGGGCTCTTGGTGGATCCATCGGTGAGGGGAAGATTTCCGGGGTTTGTTCTGATGAGCTTTTCGTGAAGAATTCGTTTGTGTTCGGTCGGGTAGCAAACATCATCAATGAGGAAAATGTTTCGTCTCTTGAGGCAGTCAGCCTTAGGGTCGTGTTCTTCAAACCCTTCCAGTTTTTCCATTATTCTGGTGGAGAGACGATTCGGTTTATCAATGATTTCAAAGGTCTTCTCCTTCCCAATGCGTTCATCGCGGGTACACTGCCTATAGTGCTGCCTCTCAACAATAATAGTATCGCGGTGATGGACACCTCTCTGGGGACGGTGATTATCGAACTGTATGAGGACCGAATGCCGCTTACTACGGATAACTTCATCCGTCTTGCGGAGGATGGGTTCTATGATGGGTTGGTGTTCCATCGGGTCATTGAGGATTTCGTCATCCAGGGTGGTGGGTACTACCCGAATGGGACGCTGAAACTGAGCCCGTATGGCACGATTGACCTTGAGATTGATCCGTCGATTCATCATCTGGATGGGACTATCGGGATGGCGCGGACCAGTAACCCGGATAGCGCGACCAGTCAGTTCTTTATCGATGATGGAGCGCAGCGTCATCTGGAGCCAGGTGGTTCTGATCCGTATGGGTACGCCGCGTTTGGTAGGGTGGTCCTGGGCATCGACGTGGTCCGTGCGATCGCTGAGGTGGAGACAACGACAAAGTATGGGAATATGCAGGACTGGCCTGTGGACGATGTAATCATCGAGACAGTCAGAATTGTTCATCCATAAAAATAAGGAAAGAGCCTTAGTTTTTGTCTGTGGAGCTGAGACTTATTTAGATGGGGGGGTCTCCATGGCGTGGTGCTTCGACGTCATGATGGAAGATGAGGAACACGGTCAGGCAGATCGTCCCGATGATGAAGGCGTACACGCTCAGTAACCATAGCAGCAAGGTGATTCCGTAGAAGACTGCTCGAATACCGAAGGTGAAGCGGTTCATCGCCCGTAGGAACGTATCGATCTTCAACTCTTCTGCATCAAAATCCGTGCATGCTTTCCCGTGGTTTTTTGTTTTTTTCTGGGTCGCCACCATTGCTCTGATGGAGTCTGCGGGGATGCCGATGAGGAT
>CAZLDE010000217.1:0-1866 GCA_964558215.1 uncultured Thermoplasmatales archaeon | reverse complement strand
GGATGGAGAAACGGACCATCTGGCGAAGTGAGAGCAGAAACATGATGATGGAAAAAACAATGATTGCGACGAACAGCAGCAGCTTGAATTGGGAGAATTGTCCAGGTGCCTGGGCTGAGATGGAGAACAACTCATTGAACTTATCCATAGGTGCGGCAAGCAGCAGTCCGAGCAGCAGCATCATCGAGGAGGCTAGGAACGTTGTTGCCATTATCACGTTTCTCATGGTCTGCACCGCGGTGACCGTCTCGCCCATGGAGAGCATGCGTTTGACCCAGAGGCTGTACATGAGGTTCAGAAACCCTCGTTCCCCAAAGGTTGGTTTTTTTATCTTGTAGAGCAGTCCGATTGCGTACACCGAGATACAGATGATGAAAATAAAAAGGGCTGCAAGGTTGATGAGTTCATCCGTAAGCATACTGGACTTCACAATCAATAAAATTCATTTAAACGTTTCGACAAAAAACAGAATGTCACCTTTTTTTTTTGCTCAGGAACAACAGAATACATTTTCAATGATACACAGACGCAAATTGAATTTTTAAATCATATCCAGATAATCCTGCATCCTGTGTTTCAAAGTCATGCTTTATATAAGGGTTCAGTATTAGTAATTACTACAGGGGGATACGACCATGAAAATACATGTATTGACAATGAAAATTCTCTGTTTCTGGATAGTTGTGCTCTTTCTTGTCGGATGTGGCTCTTCCTTTATGCAGTCCTCTCCCGGACTTACTCCTTCCTATATCGAATCTTCAAATGGGTTGCCAACCAGTGGTCAGTGGCCGTATGATACCAGGATAGGAGACGTCAACGGCGATGGGCATCTTGACATCATCCGCCTGCGAGGCCATGATGATTTCAACCCCCCGGATAAGGGATTCCAAATCTGGCTTGGTGATGGAACCGGTAGTTGGGTGAAAACCGCGATCCCTAATGGTAACTTTGGGTACGGTGGGACCGCTGTCGGTGATTTCAACAATGATGGATTTCTCGATGCAGCCTATGGGGTTCATCATAACGGGAACCATCCGTTGATAGGAGCATGGACTGGGAATGGAGGCACGAGTTTTTCTGAACAATCGACAGGCCTTGCCACGGATGGTGAAGACTGGGGGATGGCGCCTATTGATTTTGGGGATTTCAATAACGATGGGTGGCTTGACATTGGTGTCGGATCCTTTGGGTCTGATAACGGGATTCGTGCGTACGAAAACCTCAATGAAGGGTCCGCGTGGGTTTCCCGGTCAAATGGATTACCGCATAATGATAAAAGCCCGAATGCAGGAAACTGGTTGGTCTGGGAGGACCTTAACAGAGATGGTTTTTTGGATATTTTCATGGCAATTCAGTACGTCATTCCACAGGTCGAACATCATTTTATCTGGTTAGGAGATGGAACCGGTAACTGGACAAATAATGATTTTTCCCTGCCTGCTCAATGGCTCTGGGGAGCATATGGGTTAGATACTGGTGATATCAACAATGATGGATGGCCTGATGTGGCGTTCATAAAAAAAATAGGAAGCAGCTATGTGCCTGTCGTCTATATTTTTAATGGTTCGGGTTGGGTTGATGCGTCTGCTGGGTTGCCGACAGCGTCACATTATAGGCCTTTGGCGTTTGGTGATCTTGATAACGATGGGTTCCTTGACCTTGTAGGACTTGAATCCGCTGGCTCTGCGACAACGGTCCATGCGTGGTTGGGGGATGGTACTGGACAGTGGACTGAGATACCGGTTATCTCAACTGGGATACCAGGCAGCCCGGAATCAATTGCTCTTGCAGACATTGATCATAATAACTTTCTTGACATCATCATCTCCTCGGATCAGGGTGATTATGAACCAGGGGGGTTGCATG
>CAZLDE010000216.1:1976-3087 GCA_964558215.1 uncultured Thermoplasmatales archaeon | reverse complement strand
CGGCCATAATCGAATCAGTTCAACATCGTTTTCAATTCATTTCGGGATGAAGCCGGTTATAAACCGATGGTTTTTTATGGCCTTTTGATTTACTTTTTTGTAAATGCTTCGTGATTATCTAGAGATTACTCGTCTCTTTAATATGGGACTCACAGCGGTTGCCCCAGTCCTGGGTGCATTATCTATGTGGAATGTTGGTACTCTTTCTCTTTTTGAATTGTTCGTTTTATTTATCATCGGGTGTCTTGCCCATATTTATGGGTTTGTCATCAATGATGTCATTGATATTAAGGTCGATAAACTCTCTAAAGATCTTACTGCAAGACCGTTAGTAAAGGGGAGTATTACCAGGAGACGGGCTACAATATTTGCGGTATCTTGCATGATCGTATCTTTGCTGCTTTCGTTACTATTTTATAGAGAATTTTTCCAATATCTTTTCCTATTCCTCATTCTTCTTGTAGCGTATTTCTTTGCTTCAATTTATGACATTGCCAGCAAGAAATACCCGGGGATGGATCTCTTTGTTACCGCTGCCATTTTTTTCTTGATTGTCTTTGGTGCATCGACTCTTGGGACCCCGACAATCCTCACCTATGTTGTCGCACTCATCGGTAGTATACAAGTTCTCTTTATGAACATGATTAACGGAGCTATTAAGGACATTGATCATGATAAAGAGGGGAGTGCAGATACCGTAGCAATCAGGCTGGGGGCGAAATTCCAAGCCGGAGTCATGGCCTTACCAGTATCTTTCAAAACAATGGGATATTTGATTGAAACCGGACGAATCATCCTTATCTTCATTCCGTTTCTCTTCCTTGATCTTGAACCGCAGCTTTGGCAAATTGCTCTTCTCGTTTCACTTACGATTCTTACCTTCTTTTTCATCAACAAATTATTTTCCATTAAAACTTTTGATCGAATGCGTATCAGAAAACTTATAGGCATCATCGTCATATTCATGTACGCAACAACCCCGGTGATGCTCTGTTCATTAAACATCTACATCATCTTTGCAGCGTTAATCCCACCCGTCTGGTTTTTTGCAAGTAATTTAGTGTTACATAAAACAGTTTTTGAGCCAAAAACAATGTAAAATACTCTACTC
>CAZLDE010000216.1:0-1966 GCA_964558215.1 uncultured Thermoplasmatales archaeon | reverse complement strand
TTCCTTTTCTTTGCAGCTTTTATGAGTCCATCGAAGAGAGGCGCTGGTTTCATCGGTCGAGATTTAAACTCAGGATGCGCCTGGGTCGCGGTAAAATAGGGATGACCCGGTAATTCCATGAACTCCATGAGTATCCCATCTGGTGAACGACCTGAGAACACAAGACCTTTCTTTTCAAGGATTTCGATATACTGTGGATTGACCTCATAGCGGTGCCGGTGACGTTCATAGACCCTAGCTTGGTCATCGTAGAGTTTTCGAATCAGTGATCCTTCAATTAGAACCGCGGGGTACGCACCAAGTCTCATGGTGGCACCATAGCGAGATTCCGTGACAATCTTCACCTGATCCGGGATGAAGTCAATGACCGGATAGGGGGTGCTTTTCTCAACCTCCGTGGTATTTGCCCCCTTCAGCCCGCAGACGTTCCGCGCGTATTCCACGACCGCAAGCTGCATCCCAAGACATAACCCAAGATAGGGGATCTTGTTCTCACGAGCATATTTAATTGTTGTAATCTTGCCTTCCACACCAGACAGTCCAAATCCCCCAGGAACGATGATGGCATCTACTTTCTTCAGGTTCACTATCTTCCGGGGTTGTTTCTCAAAGATTTTCGAGTCGATCCATTCAATCTCAGGGCGTACAGTATTATTCCAAGCAGCATGTTTCACTGCTTCGATGACAGAAATATACGAATCAGAAAGCTTAAACGCACCGATATCGAAATATTTCCCGACAATCCCTATCTTTATTTTTTTATCCAGTTTACGGATTTTCGCGATATAGTTCTTCCAGGTGTTAAAATCGATTTCCTCTTTACGCAATCCGAGTTTCTTTAAAATTTTCTTACAGAGACCTTGCTCCTCGAACAATAAAGGGACTCCATAGACGTTATCGATATTTGAATCAGAGATGACATCATCCCCTGAGACATTACAGAACAACGCGATTTTTTCTTTTCTGACATCATCAAGGGGTTTTTCAGAGCGCGTGATAATAAAATCAGGTTGAATACCAATCTCCCGGAGTAGTTTGACGGAATGCTGTGTCGGCTTTGTTTTCGCCTCACCAAGTGATTTAAGAACCGGGACATAGGTGACATGGACATAGATGACCTTTTCCCCTTCATGTTTCATCTGACGGACTGCTTCTAAGAACAAGACGTTTTCATAGTCCCCCACGGTTCCACCGATTTCAACAAGTACGAAATCAAATCTCGATTGTTCCCCGGGGGCACGAATCCGTCGTTTAATCTCATCAGTCACATGAGGGATTGGCTGAACGGTTTTCCCAAGGTATTTGCCGTTCCGTTCTTTTTCAATGACAGCGCTGTAGACCTGCCCGGTGGTGATGTTGTTGCATTTTGGGATGTTGATGTCTAAAAAACGTTCATAATGACCAAGATCCTGATCTATCTCTCCTCCGTCCTCTGTGACCCAGACCTCACCATGTTCCGTCGGTCGCAAGGTCCCGGCATCAAAGTTGATGTAGGGGTCAATCTTGATTGCGGTTACTTTGTAGCCGTGATTCTCAAGGATTTTCCCAATCGATGCGGTCGTAATTCCTTTCCCTAAACCAGAAATGACTCCACCTGTGACGATAATATAATTAACCATCCCGATCAACAGGAAAACAGAATAAAGTAGGTGATTTAAATGTCTTTGGTTTTAAAGAAAAACGAGTCACACGCTGCCATGCTAATTAAGGGTACCAAAAAAGACCAGGCCACAACCAAACCAAGTGATGCACAGCAGGTAGAACCAGACGTTTTCTAATGAGACAGCAAGTCCAACAAGAAGAATAACCAAAGGTAATATAAGTAGAAATACTGCCTGTAATAGGCTTCCGACTTTTTCAGAGAGTTCTAACTCCATAGGCCATCAAGACATTGTTGTAAGTCGGTGTCGTATATTTCATGGTGTATTTAAGGTTAACTTGGTTCTGAACAATAAATTTGCGTATA
>CAZLDE010000215.1:0-3122 GCA_964558215.1 uncultured Thermoplasmatales archaeon | reverse complement strand
GCTCAGGTAGTACATATAACATTAACACCAGGTGAATCTTTAAAAAGACATATAACACCTGTCGATGTATTTTTTTATGTTCTTGAAGGAATCGGTATCGTTGAAATTGGAGACGAAAAGAAGGAAGTGGGACCTGATACCCTTATTGAAAGCCCAGCCAAAATCGTTCATTGTTGGTATAATAAAAGTAAAGGTAAGCTAAGGGTGCTTGTAGTTAAAACACCCAGACCAACAGAAAAAACAAAAATTCTTTAACCAAAAATGACAAAATACAGTATACAGGAGAAAAGGTTAATTTTTACCAGTAATCATTGGTTCAAATCCCTGCACCCGGCACCTGAAAATAACGTCCATTAAAAAGGGGGAATGAAGTGACACGGTTTTCATACAGAAATATCATGGTTTTCATGAGAAAAAAAAAAAGATTAGGGATACCCGCCCATCCGCAGGCTGGGGTCCCCGATCAGGATGAACTCCTGCAGCGTGAAGCGATCCTCCGGAACCGTGGTACGATAATCGATCTGTGCCGCGGTCATCATCTCAGCGACCGTCTGGCTGGTCGCATAGGCGTCAAAGAACCGCAGCGACATCGCACCGGCTCCTGCGTCGATACCTCCGAACGCGGTCCGTGTCGCCCCAATCGTCGCAATCGCCCCACCATTCCGCTTCTTCACCATTGACCAGGCAAAGGTCGGAAGCCGTAGGGATGCAAGACGAGGAACCTTCTCAAGGACACCAGCCAACTCCTCAGAGACATACCCGAGCAGATCAGAGATGTTGAAATCAAGTTTTGCGGTGAGACACGCGTCAAAGAACACGATCGGAAGTTTCTTTGCATTGAACGCACCCAGGAGATTGTTGGTATGATACGTCACCCAGGTTTCACTATCAGGTGGATGGGTCCCCAGGCCGATCTCAAACCCATGACCGGAATAATCGATAAAACCAGCTCCCTGGTTGATCGCCTTGTTCAGGGATTGTGTGGTAAACGAGCCATCAGAGGTCCATAACCGCGTTGACGTAAAATTAGACATGATATGTTCTACTAGGAGGTTTATCTCTTCACCTTCATTGCCGTTCCACCCGGGGAACGTGTCGCCTCCGACAAGAATGATGTTTTGATACCAGCTTTGCCCCGCAGTCTGGGTCTCATACTGGATTATTTTTGACACCACGGTCTTGACCTCTGCGTTCTTCACACAAGCCAGTCGACCGATGTTGACATCCGGGTATAAATCACAGAAATCATCGACACCGGGGCAATTATCAAACACTTCCCCGTACATGCCGTTCCCATTGGTGTCCCAGCTGGAGAAGTTGCCCTCCGCATCGTAGATATCACTATAATACAGGTCTGTCAGCACGGATTCATTCCAATAATGCTCATGGTGTTGTTGATAAAACCAGGTGGTGCGTATCGGGAGCTGTTTGACGCCACCGACAAGCAGGACAAAGGAGACTCCCCATTCCTCAAGAGCATCTTTTATGAAATATTTTATTTTCTCAGCTTCATCAAAACCGGTGTATTCAGCATAGATGTCCTCTGTGGTTTTCAGGATGCTTGCGACACCCATACTGTTTTTATGCTCAATTAATGGCTCAAGGGCGTCTGAAAAACGGGCTGGGGCGATGATGACTAACGAGTACTCATCGGAGAACAGCACGGGTGCCTCTGGTTCCGTATAGCTGATATCGATTTCCACTGAATCACTCACAGACAACATGTTCTGAGCAGGAGAATACCGGACAGGATAACATCGCACCACTAGAAAGACGACATGCTCGCCTTCCTTTAAACCCGCACCTAAGGAATAGGTAAAATCCTCCGAAGGATAGAGCGCTGCATCTTCATAGACTTGGGGGTCTTTTTCCACAGATTGAGAAGCCATGCTGGTATCCAGGGGAACCAAGGCGGTCGCGGGGAGAACTGGTTTTGAAATCCTTTGAGATTGTATCCCAGAATACCTCACAGAGACATCGGTGATGGCTGTCCCAAAAGCAAAGGAAAAGACCTTTATGAACACGGGGAGCTGTGGTTTCCCAGCATCTTTCATAACTGATGTAGCTTCTGGTATATTCACACTCAGATACGCACCCTCATCGGTGAGGACTGGTGGTGAAAACACCAAGGATTCATGGATACTACTACCATGATCGTTTTTACTATTGGTTTGGGCAACCGTACCGATTGCACCAAGCAAAAGCATTCCTATGATACAGATAGATAGAATTTTCTTCATATTCTTTAAACCCCCTATTTTTTTTTCTTCTCGTGTTCCTATGTGGTTATCACTTATATATCTTTTTGTTCTACTCCGACCATCTTGATTAAAAATCTTGCCTCAAGAGCGCAGTAATAACTATGACTGCATCGTTGGCCATGATACTGGTTATTTGTCAGAAGATGAATCCTGTTTTGAAAAAAGTCCGGTGAGTTGGGATTGTTCGATCATATGTCCCTGCATTGCGCGGACCAGTTTCTTTTTATTCATTTTCACATCGATCTCCAGGACTGTGTCGAGTGCATATAAGGTGAACACGTACCGATGTACCCCCCAGGGAGGACACGGACCCATATATCCCGTTCGCCTCATGCTATTTTTCCCTTGAACTGATGTATCAGCAAGATGAACGTCATGAGGGGTATCCTCAGGGAGCTGATCCTTTTCAGAGGGGATGTTATACAGCACCCAGTGGTTCAGAACACCAAGGGGCGTGTCAAGGTCATCCATGAGCAGGGCAAAACTCTTGGTTGTCTTCGGAGCGTTTCTCCACTGCAGTGGTGGGGAAATCTCCTTGCCGTGACACGTATAGAGCCGAGGGATTCTTCCTTGATTTTCAAACGCGCGACTAGATAGTTCAAGCATATGTCCATCAACAAGTTCCTACATTTTTTCCGGCCTCTTTAAGGTTGCCTCTTCGTTCCGTGGATCCCTTATCCCGAAATTACTTCCTCCTGGAAATGCACAAAACACCTGCGTGATAATTCAAATGAGTCACCCTCTCCAATCCCCGGTTTGAGGTTTCATATCGAATCATCCGGGAGCCTTTTTATCACATATCCTTCCTTTAAAACACGGTTAGAACATAATTTATAGTAACAATTATAACATATTACGCTA
>CAZLDE010000214.1:0-3127 GCA_964558215.1 uncultured Thermoplasmatales archaeon | reverse complement strand
GCGGGTCTTACGCTGTTGCTTCAGACCACGCGGTATTCCCAGTCGCAGTTAATAAGAATGCACTTCCGGTGTGTATCGTCGGAGGCTGCCATAATAACCTCTTCAATGTCTCTGTTCTTTCGACTGTAACAGACCCGAGAAATAAACGGTCTAGCTGGTCTCAGGGTGTTCCGGTCCGTGAATGCTGGGGATGGAGTCTTGTCGCAAAACCTAATGGAGGGGCGATTGCAACAATTGGAAACACAGGGTTAGGGTACGAAGCCGGTGGTGAAGTCGGTGACCTCGATGGTAATGGAATCAATGAGCCTGATTGTGTCGAATCACTCTGTGGATATCTGGAGACCGGATTTTTCAAAGGATATCAATCCCATCATATCAACGTTTTAGGGAAAACATGGTGCTATGCGATTATCGAGTATCTACATATCTACCCGGGTATGGAACAATGGAGTGACGCGAAAACCCTTGAACAGTGGGTGTTGCTTGGCGACCCGACCCTTAAAATCGGTGGGTATTCGTAGCTATTTTATTCCTCAGGCATGTAATTCATCTTATGCAGTTTTGAGGAATACACGTATCGATATTTTTTTATGATATCAGGGAATTTATTCACCAGGTCTTTCATGATTTCATGGAATTGTTCCAGGCTCAGGACGTGATATTCCAATTCCAGATCGGATATCCCCACGGACTTGTCGATACGGACGAGATGCGGGTTGATTTTCGCGTAGTTAATGATTTTCCCCCGTTGCTTGTAATCCCGTAGGTCAATATCTGCCTTGAAGAACTGATACCCAAGCTTTGTCAAATCCATATCAGAGCGGAATCCCTGTATGACGCCTTCTTTGATGAGCTTCTTTATCCGATAGTTTACCACGGCAACCGTCGTATTCAGTTTCTTCGCTATCTCTTTGACGGGCATACGCGCGTTTGGCGCAATCAGTCTGAGGAGCCTGAAATCAATCTCGTCAATCTTCACTTGTGAGCCCCCACCCGTGATTTCGAATTTTGTCCTATCTGATTTATTCATATCATCCAGCAGGTAGGAATGACGATAGGAGTACAATTGGATATAGGCTGAGAACTGCTGCTCCATGAAATAATCTCTGAACCGCTTCAGAGTTTCATCCCAAAATGAGTAAAAATCATTGATATCCTTAACCCACATAATCAATGCAAGATCAAAACGTCCTTCCGCTGAAATCGTCCACCAGGTGAGTTTATGGTTGGTGAAATACTCGATAATCTCTTTTTCTTTTGCCTGGGTCATATATTGATAGACAAGATAAACACGAAAGCTGATGTATCCAAGTTTGAATGCATCAATGACTGTGTAAAAGGTTTTTATAATCTCGTTTTCGATAAGTTTGTTCACACGATACGCGACGACCGTCTTTGAAAGTCCAACTTTACTTCCTATTCTGGCAAAGGATTGACGGGAATCAAGATCAAGTTGATAGAGAATTTCCCGGTCTTTCGAATCAATTTTAACCATAGGTCTATGTTCGTAATAATAATAGAGTATAAATATTTTTTATTTCGTTCAAAAAAATCATTTTTATTTAATACATAAAGAGAAAAACATCTTAAAAGGAGAAAAAAACTGAGAAAAAACCCCTAGAAAAAAACCTACTCGCACAGCAACAAACTCAGAAAATCTATAAATAATGTATTTTCAATCACAGTTTACACATGTGCGGCATTATTGGCATTATTGGGGGGCGACCGGTATCACATCTCATCTACCATAGTCTTTTTACAATCCAACACAGAGGACAATCATCAGCAGGTATGCTTACCTATGATGGAAACATTCATGTGACAAAAGATTCTGGGCTAGTACGGGATGTCTTTAACGAGGATAAAAAAATCAACAAACCAGGGAACATTGGTATTGGTCATACCAGGTACTCCACGGCAGGTATGGATGACGAAGAATCCTTAAAAAAGAACTCACAACCTGAATATTTGGTAAATCCCTTTCTAGCGGCGGTGCATAATGGAAACATTTACAACTGTGCAGAACTGACATCCATTACCGAGAGAAAACCACGGACTGATTGTGATATCCAATGGCTGCTTTTACCCATGGCGGACCAACTGTATAAAAGAGAGCTCAATCCAGAAATCATTTTCACCGCATGCGAAAATGTGATGCGCAAAGTAAAGGGAAGCTACTCGGTCCTCTATATCGCTGATTCAGGGGACAAACCCTACCTCTTCGCGATGACAGACCCCCGAAAGGTCCGACCTCTAGCACTTGGGAAAGCAAACGGAACGTATTGTCTAGCGTCTGAGACACGGGTCTTTAAAAAAATTAATTTCGACTACGTCAAAGACATCCCCGGTGGTTCTGTTATCGTTATCGACCCTAAGGGAACCATCTACGAAAAACAGATAATCAAGAAACAAGAACTCCCCTGCATGTTTGAATTTGTTTACTTTGCAAAACCTGATTCACGTATCAACGGCCGGTCCATCCATACGACTCGTCAGGAAATCGGTCGTTTACTTGCCCAAGAACAACCAGCAAAGGCAGACCTTGTGATCCCCGTCCCTGAATCAGGAAGAAGATATGCAATAGGATATTCACGGGAATCCTGCATCCCCCTCGATGAAGGAATCATGAAGGATAAGGATGAACGATCATTCATCCAACAAACACAAGAACACCGAGAAAAGGTTGTTGAAGAAGGATTGTCATTCCTGCGAGCAGTCCTTGAGGACAAACGAGTTGTGTTGGTGGATGACTCAATTGTCCGTGGAACCAACATCCGTAAGATTATCAGAGGGATGAAAAACGTTGGCGCAAAGGAGGTTCATGTACGGATTGGATGCCCACCTCTCATCGCACCATGCTACCTTGGAATCGATATGCGGAGCAGAAAAGAATTCATCGCCAGAAACAATGACGACACCATCAAGACACCAGAACAGATTGCGGAAGAAATCGGAGCTGATTCTTTAGGCTATATCAGCATCGATGGATTACGAAAAGCAATCGGTTTTGACGTCTGCAGAGGATGCATCGATTTTCCAAATGGATACCCCCCGGAGATGCAGGATGATGTCAAAAAACTCTTCAAGCATGATAAAAAAGGGATGCGCGCATACGAATGCATATGAG
>CAZLDE010000213.1:0-3134 GCA_964558215.1 uncultured Thermoplasmatales archaeon | reverse complement strand
CCGTTTATAGAAAAGTGATTGCGTACCATTCCCATGATGAACATCATGATCGAAGATTAAGATACGTTTATTATTCTTGGACAGTTCATGAGCAGCAAGTCCCGCATTGTTAAAAAGGCAAAACCCCATGGAGCGCTCAGCAGATGCATGATGTCCAGGTGGTCGAACTAATGCATAAGCGTTCTGAGCATCGCTACTAAGAACATTGTTGCAGACCATTAAAACACCACCAGCGGCAAGCCGAGCGGTCTCATAATCATTCTTACAAACATATGTGTCTAAATCGATCCATGAGTCACCATGTTGGCTGATCTCCTTGATGCGCTCAATCATCTCTTTAGAATGCACTTCATAGAGCAGTTTCTCAGGGATCATCTCTGGTTCTATGAACTGAATTTCTTTGTAAAATGGCGCTTGTTCAAGAGCATCAAGCATCACATACAAACGATCCGCATTCTCAGGATGATCCGGGGTATCGTGCTTGTTAAATTCATCAGAAAATACTATCTGTGTCGTCATAGAACATCATCTGAACATCAACGAGCTGACTTATAACTATTACTTCGAAAGTTTAAGTACGACCAATGCATTAATGGTTAAAACTTAGAACTGGGGAAACGAGGTTATGACAAACACACTTTTAGGCATTTCACCAAGTTATCTGTACTACAAAGGAAAAACACCACAGCTTGTCTCAGAGATACACCATCCCTATTTTCTCGCGTTTACCCCGACAAAGACAGACGCAAAGACCGCACGAAAAAAGCTCCTTGACCAATGGAACCAAAACAAACAAGACCATCCGAAGCTATCAAAAATCACAGCAATCGGAGAACTGGAAACCTACCGGAGTTTCTGTGATTTTACAAAAACACGAGACGTTTTTAAGGTATATACGAAAGAATCCTACCTAGTCCCCGAGATCAGTGATTATTTGTTTTTCGAACATGATCTTTTCACCGCCGAACATGATATCCCATATCATCAACGAGCAATCGTTGATCTAGCTGCGGAAGGTAAAACCTGGATGTTTGACACAAACGGAGAGAAAACAAAACTGAAGGTGCTGGTCTATGACATTGAAACCACCCAGTTTGAAGAAGGAAAAACACATATTCCTATCGATATCCTTGGGTACGCCTGTTTTGATATAATCATTGAATCAAAGAAAAATCTTGAGAAAGAAGAGTTCAGTTTTGAGATTCGAGAAACCCCTTCACATTGGAAAGACGTGGAAATCATCCAATATCTCTCCCAATCCGTTGATGATGAAATTACGAATTTATTGAAATTCTGTAGAGTGGCAAAAGATGCTGACATCATCTCAGGCCATAACATCGTTGGTTTTGATAACGTCCATATACATGGCCGGATAAATTGGCTTCTGAAAAATAAACAAGACCAATTGTCAGTGGAGGAGAAAAAAACATTCCAGAATTATCTAAACTTGTATTTCCGAGAGGATAAGTCGTTTCATTTCGGTATCATGGGCGCCGAGATCGTACAGATGCATCCATGTAGCTTTGATACGTATCTTGCTGCCCGGAAGTTTTACCCATGGCTTGATGACTACCGACTGAAAACCTTAGCTCCGTTTCTTAACGTCCTTATCGAGAATAGAGTCTATTTGGAGCCAACGCAAATTAAACTTGACGATCAGACGATGACCTATAATAAACAGGACATCCAAGAGCAGATCGGGGTAACCCTACATTTTCTGCAACAAGCATTGCCGCTGTCGTTTACGACATGCATGCCGTTTGACATGCTGCTTTCCTCTGGTGCGGTCAACATGTGGGATCATATGGCATTGCTCCGAGGGGCTTTGAAGAAAAAAATCATCCCACCGATCTGCCGGGTGAAATCCATTGCACAGACGCTAGTCAAGGATTTCGGTAGCCAGACCAGCAAAGAAGCAATCATTCGTCTAGCAAAAAAACGAAGAGAACAGCTGTCTAAGGATATGGTCCGTGTGCTGAAATACGGTGATGAGATGCCCGATTGGGTGGAGTACCCAAAAGTGATCTACAAGGAACAGGTGAGTGCTGACGACGAGGAAGTGGTCAACTACCATATGCCTGGTGGTATGACCATCAAACCAGACAAGGAAGCTCGGTCCCATTTCATCCCCTGGTACCATGTGGTGGTCGCTGATGTCGGCGCGATGTATCCCACGATCCTTAAGGCGATGAACATCGGGGCAGACACGGTGATGCTTGCAAGGAAAAACGAAACACCGGATGCCTGGGTATGGTTAAAGAAGCTACCTGACGAGTTCTTCCAGAAAAGGGATGTGACATGGCGTGCGGTTTCAGCCCAGGAGTCCTATGCGGATAAAGGGTACATGATTGGGGTGCGAATCGACCATGAACCCGGTGTTGTGAACTGCGCGATGACCGGCATCATGAATATGATAACGAAAATAAAACGAGAGCTGAAAGAAGCGAAAGCAAAAGCCCGTGATTCAGAGCTTGAACAACTGAAGATGATGTATCAGAGCATGAAAGGGGCGAGAAATGCAGGGAGTGTTGATTTCAATCAACGAATCATACTTCAAAACCCACAAGGGGACTACGTCAATATCCAAATCGGGAAGTTCGTTGATGACTCATTGAAAAAATATGGTTTTCGTACAGAAACATTTAATGGAACAGAATTCGAAATAGCTGACATCAAAGAAAATTGGTTAGCTGTTTCAGTGAACCAAAACGGAAGAACTGAGATTAAACCGATAAGACAAGCGATTCGGCATAAATGGAATGAAAAACTAGTGAAAATCACTACAAAAAGTGGGTACACTGTTGTGACACCAAATCATAGCATATTCACCTTCAAAAATAATAAACTCACTCAGATTGCAGCCGGGGAAATATCTGATGATTCACTTATTGTTCATGTCGAAAAAATACCGCAGGTCGAACAACCATACATAATAAACTTGATTCAAGAAATACGGCATTCTGGTTATTTTGCTTTTGTTGAAAAAAAAGATCTGCCTTCACTTGGATCATTTTCAAAAATGCTTCAAATTTTAAATGAAAAAAATAATCATTCAACTCCTTATCTTAAAATACGTTTAGAACATTTAAAATCGGTATTGATTCCATCATCTGCATATCAATATATTACTGTTG
>CAZLDE010000212.1:0-3143 GCA_964558215.1 uncultured Thermoplasmatales archaeon | reverse complement strand
AATGCACTCACTTCATATACACATTTTAATTTTCACTTGCCGAACTACTGTCTTTATCAGTTTTCTTGCGGGAAAACTAGTATCGTAAACCTAAAATACTAAAAGAACATGCTCTTCTTGAACGTGATTCTATGGCGCAAGAGAAAAAAGGAGAAGGCTTTCACTCCGGTGCCGGTTTAATCCGGTACTTCGATGCAGAGGAAAAAACCGCAGTTAAGATCCCACCATGGTTTGTGGTGTTTGCCTGCATCGCAACAGCGGTCGTCGTCATCGCTATCCAATTGTGGAAACCACTCTAAAAAATTTATCATTTTTTTATTTTCTTTATCGTCTGTTCCTTTGCTGTGTTGAGCGCTTCCTGTATCTTGTCTTTGTTTGGCCCACCACATTGGGTTAGTTTTGGTCTACCTCCACCACTTCCACCGAGTAGTTTCCCTAGTTCTGATGCGAGTGGACGAAGGTCGATGTCGACGTCCTCAGAAGCAGCAGAGACAAGTTTTTTCCCATCATGAATATGAACAATGTACCCTGGTTCCTTAATAATAGTCCCTGCTATCGTGATTGCATCAGAATCACTGGTCCCTATGACTATCCGTAGAGTCGTGCCAGGGATTTGGACTGCATCGTGAAGCAATCGTTCGATGACATCTGAGGAAACCATCTTTTTTTGTTTCTGGGAGTTCTTCCATTCATTAAAGACATGATTGCATGCCTCGATAAGACTAGAGGTTGTTGTTTTATTAATCGATGACGTCTCTTTTATAAACCGCTGTAAGGTTTTTTCAAGCTGGTCAGCGGACACTGAAAAAATTTTACCTGCCTCCCGTAGTTGTTCAGCTATATTTTCATGAGATTGGATGGTCACCAGGGGAGAGAGAACTTGTATGATGCGTTGATACAGTAAAGTTTCTTGTTGTTGGTAGGCATCTGCCATTTTCCCGGCAGCAAAGGTGATACGGTTGACTCCATCTGCGATCCGTTCGGTTTTTAGGATACGGACTTTTTCGATTTCTTTGATGTTGTTCAGGTGTGTTCCACCGCATGCTTCCACGTCGATGCCAGGGATGTTGAGTACGCGAATGAGGTTCCCTGGTGGTACTCCTCCTTGATAGAGGCGGAATCCATGTTGTCGTTCAGCGTCATTCCTCTGCATTACTTTTTTTTCGACAGGTACTGCTTGTTTTATGAACTCGTTTGCAACATGCTCGATTTTTTGTATCTCATCCTCAGCGATTGGTTTGTAATGAGCAAAATCAAAGCGAGCCTCGGTAAGCCCAAGCTGAGAGCCTGCTTGCCAGATATGTTCCCCGAACAGTTTTCGAAGTGCACCATTGACGACATGGGTACCGGTGTGATGCTTCATGAGCGTGTAGCGATGTTCCCAGTCGATCTTCCCATGGACCTGCATACCAGCATCAGCAGGGGATTTTAGTACATGGATGATTGAATTCCCTGCTTTTTCGACATGTAGGACCGGGATTTTTTTTTCGTTTATAAGCAGGAATCCTTTGTCCGCGGGCTGTCCACCGCCCTCAGGGTAGAATGCGGTCTTATCAAGGATGATCTCCGTGCCCCGTTGGGTGGTCTGTTTCCAGAGTATGGTCGCATCAAATTCCTTTGTGTAGTGATCGTCATAGTACAGGGGATGAGTGTTGGGGAGGTCTGTCCTGATATCCTCGGTTTCTTCCTGGATTTTTTCATGTGAGTGTAACTCGGCAATCATGGAATCGAAATTCGGGGGAATGGATACGGTTATGTTTTCTTTCTGTGCGATGTTTTGGACGACATCAGGGGGCATCCCATGGGTATCATATAACATGATTAATGCTGCTGGATCAATCGTTTGTTTTTCCTTCAGGATTCTTTTAATCAGCCCCTCACCTTTGGAGAGTGTATCGGAGAACCGTTTTGTCTCAATGTCGAGGATCTCGCTGACTTGGTCTTTTCGTTTGTGAAGCGAGGGGAACTCCTTTGAGAGGTAGTCTAATTGTTGTTCGACCAGCTGTCGTAGGCTGAACTGAAGCTGTAATTTTTCGATGAATCGTAACGATCGTCTGATGATTAAACGTGCGAGGTATCCTGCCTTCACATTCGAAGGGACAATCCCATCACCGAGCATGAACGAGAGGCATTTGGTGTGGTCCGCAAGAGCATAGATGCTTAGGGCATCTGAGGTGTCTTTCAATTCATCCCGTAAGAAGGTGAGCATTTTTGGAAACGCGGTTTCGTAGACGGTCGGTGTCCCGGTCGTGAACCAGGCGATCCGTTCCAATCCATACCCGGTATCAACGATGTTGAGAGGATTGGGTGAATACCGTTTTCCTTCAAGGGTGGTTGCTCCCTGTTCATCTTCTTTCATGTTCATGAACACAAGGGTTGCTATCTCCAGGCCACCGGCGAGGACCTCGACACAGGGTCCTGCGTTTCCCCCACCGATCCAGAGCTGTTCTTTGTAGTTGATTGCTTCACGGGGGATTCCAATTTTCTTGCTGAAAAATTCATCACAGTAAGCAACGGTCTCTTCTTTCCAGTAGATTTCGTTTATATTCTTGTTGAAGGCATGATGGCCCATCATCTCAAATGTCGTCAGATGTCGACCGCTTCGTCCTACCTCCTCTAAATCGTTGAGCCGTATGCAGGGTTGGGAGATGACAAGGGGGTTTGCTGGTGGTGGGACGACACCTGAGGTCACATGGGGTTGGAAATCAGCTATTGAGGCAATCGTAAGGTATATATCGGAACGCCATCGAGCGATGACTGGACAACGTTGCCCGGTCTCTGGGTAATGGAGCCGCGAATGGTGATGTGATTCAAAAAACGAAAGGAATCCTTCCCTTACCTCCGCTAGGCTCAGTGGTTTTTTTGCAAGGGTATTTCCGATGAAGTTGAATTTCACGCAGGGTTGATCTCCACAATATTCCGTTTCGGAGTCAAGAGTCCAGAAATAATCTCCGCATGCCTTGCATTTCTTCCGAAGATATCCATTGGTATGAAAGAATTCTAAGTCATATTCCTTCTGCATGGTTGTCTCAGCCATAGGTCTTAACTGGTCTGGAATAGACAATAGGTTTAAAGTTTTATCTTTACAAGAGGCTTCATCCCGAAATAGATAATTAGGGAGGCAAAGTTCTCTTTTCTGCTGG
>CAZLDE010000211.1:0-3162 GCA_964558215.1 uncultured Thermoplasmatales archaeon | reverse complement strand
CAGTATAAGATATATTATCAAACCAATAGGCCAACGGTCCGGGTGATGTTGAGGCTTTTTTTTAGTAATTAAACGATACCATAGGTCATAAACCAAATAGATAATTATCGGAAGCAACGTAATTAAACGCCCTATATCACTCCTGTTTAGAAGGTGCAATGCCCATAAGACAATGAAAGGGACTAATAGAAAACTAAAAACGGGGGCAAGCATCAATTCTTGCTTATCACGTTCAAATGCTCGCAACAAATATACTAAACATAAGAAAAGATAATAGATAATTGAAGAAACAATAACAAGATTGTCTATGAGAACTTCATCCATTATACGCTGCTCCTGAAGTAAGCAATAATATCTTGATTAAATAAAGACTGTGGTAGACCAACAACTCATAAAATTTAATGAAACCGTGGTGAGCACCATAATATTTAAATAAAGATTTCCCTTCCTTACCTCCTACAACCAAGCAGAATCATAGGTGTTATTTATGGTAAAAAGCGTGTACGATTACGTCGGTGAGAAATGGAAGAAACCAGATACCTCCTTCAAGTCACCGCAGAAAGACAGAATGATTGCATGGAGACGAGAGGAGAATTTCCTTAGAGTAGACAAGCCTTTACGCGTGGATCGTGCACGGTCTCTTGGCTATAAAGCCAAACAAGGCTACATCATCGTCCGGGTGCGTGTACGACATGGTGGGTTGAACCGTCATCAGATAAAAGGCGGAAGGAAACCATCGGCACGAGGAACCAAGAAGCTGACTCCGGCGAAGAACGCACAACGGATAACCGAGGAGCGGACAGCAGCCCATTACCCAAACATGGAGGTGTTGAACTCCTATTGGGTCGGTAAGGACGGTATGTATCATTACTATGAGGTTATTTTAGTTGATCCGGCACATCCAGCGATTGTCAACGACTCGAAGATCAACTGGATTTCGGCTTTCCCTAACAGACGACGTGTCCTTCGAGGGAAGACTAGTGCGGGGCAGAAGGGACGCGGGTTGATGTATAAGGGAAAAGGCGCGGAGAAGATACGCCCAAGCATCCGGGCACACCAGACTAAAGGAAAATAATCTTTTTTTCTTTTTTACCGGACGACCATGACTGGTTTTGCCGCGTATTGAACGACCTTATTGGCAACGCTACCGATTGGGTATTTCCCTAGTGTGCTTGAGCCACGGCTCCCCAGGACGATAAGGTCACAGCGCAACTCGTTTGCCACGTCGATGATTACTGCAGCGATATCATCAGCCTCCTTGACCATACCATTGACGGAGAACCCATGGGTCCCGATATCCTGGATAACGTCATTGAGCATCGTATGGGCACGTGTTTTGATAAGTTCCGTTGTTTTTTTATCCAGGAGGTTCCGATCTGAGGGCAGGGGTACAATCGCGAGAAGAATCAGTTCGCCGTCATCATCGATGATCATCATTGCTTTGTTTAATGCGTTTTCTGCTCCTTCTGATCCATCGAAACCGACGAGAACACGTTTCATTGCTTATTTCTTCCTCCATACCGGGCCGGTGGCCGTGTCCTGGACCTCAAAACCGAGCGCTTCTAGGTTTTTCCTGATGAGGTCTGCGGTCTTGTAATCCTTCTTCTTGCGCGCCTCTTCACGGGCTTCAAGTAGCGTCTGCAAGAGTATGGTTACCGTTGGTGTCTTAAGGGTTTTTCCGTAGGAGTTCAGCAGGTTTTGTAATGTGCTTATAAGTTCCTCATCGAGGTCTTCTTTGGTTTTTGGTGATGGTTGGAACAACGTCAGCACGGAACCGATTTTTAAGAACACTTCCAATGCATGGTGACAGAGAGCCGGGTTTGGAGTGGGGTGTTGTTCAAAATACCGGTTGGTGTTGTTGACGAATTCAAATAATGAGGCAAACGCCTTTGGGGTGTTAAAATCATCATCCATAGCGTCTTCAAATTCAGTCTGGAGTTCATGAATCGCTGTCAGGTAGGGTTTCTCTGTTTCTGATAGTGACTCAAGGGTGAATGTCTTAGCGGAGTCATGTGCTGCGTGTTCCTCGAGTCGTTCTTTTACCCGGTGGAGGCGTTCCCGTCCTTTTTCAATGTCGGTGAGTGCTTTCTCACTGAAATCAGGGGGGCTGCGGTAATGCGCCTGAGCAAAGAATATCCGGAGGACCTCTGCATCCCAGCTTTGAAGTAGATCCTTGATGTTGATGATGTTCCCTAGGGATTTGGACATTTTCTCTCCGTTGATGGTCAGCAGCCCGATATGCATCCAGTAGCGTGCGAACTGTTTCCCGGTCGCAGCTTGTGCCTGAGCCACCTCGTTTTCATGGTGAGGGAACTGCAGGTCCATGCCACCACCGTGGATATCAAAGGTAGGGCCAAGCAAGCTGCAGCTCATCGCGGAGCATTCGATATGCCAGCCTGGTCTGCCCGGACCCCAGGGGGATGGCCAGATGGGTTCCCCGGGTTTTGCTTTCTTCCAGAGGGCAAAATCCAAGGGGTTTTGTTTCTTATCCCCGGGTTCAACACGGGCCCCTTTTTTCATCTCAGCGATGTTCTGCCCGGAGAGTTTTCCATAATCAGGGAATGTTTCAATAGAGAAGTAGACATCGCCATCAGCGACGTACCCATACCCATGCTCTATGATCTGCTGGATCATCTTTATCATGTCAGGGATTGCTTCTGATGCCCTGGGGTATTGGTCTGCTCGTCGGACGCCAAGGGCATCCAGATCGGAGAGACAGCGATCGGTGAATCGTTTTGAGTATGTCAATGGGTCAACGCCTTCCCGGTTTGCTGCGGCGATGATTTTATCGTCGACATCGGTGATATTCTGAACATAATGGACTTTATAGCCTTTGTATTCGAAGTATCGTCTGATGACGTCAAAGGCAACGTAGGTGCGGGCATGACCGATATGGGCATCGCTGTACACCGTCATTCCACAGACGTACATCTTCACCATGCCGTCCTGAACAGGTATGAATTCTTCTTTTGCTCTTGAAAGCGTGTTATAGATGCGTGTCGTCATCTCCTGCACACAACGACCCTGGCTAATGGATGGAAAAATATATACTTTATGGGTGTTTTGTTGGTTTCCTATAGGGATTTCAAATCGCATGACACAGTTTTAAGACAATGATGTCACTTTTCTAAAGAAGGAAGATTTGGGAAAAAACTATTTATA
>CAZLDE010000210.1:0-3166 GCA_964558215.1 uncultured Thermoplasmatales archaeon | reverse complement strand
GGGATGGCCCGTGCGATCCTTGGGAACCCTCCGATCCTGATTCTGGATGAGCCGACGGGTGGGCTTGACCCCCGTGGTGTCGTCCTGATCCGTGATAAGATCCTTGAGATGAAAGACAAGGGTACTACGATTTTTATCTCCTCACATATCTTAAGTGAGATCCAGGAGGTCTGTGACCGGGTCGGGATCATCAACAAAGGCAGCCTTGTCGCGGAGGACAGCGTCGAGGGGCTAAGTAAAAAACTCAACCTCAAACCACAAATCATCGTCAGGATTGATTCCCTGAATCAGAAAATCGAAGATGCTGTTCGGAAGCTCCCTGGCGTTGACCGAGTCACTGTTCAGAAGAACACTCTTGAGATCGTCTGTGAGGGGGCTATGAAGGCAAAAGTCATCCTTGCGATCACCAACGCAGGAGGGAACATCCAAAATCTGCAGACCAAGGAACCGACCCTTGAGGAAGTCTTTTTACGGTACACGGAGGCGTAAGCATGCAAGTGAACGTTATCATCAGTGTCGCGAAAAAGGAAGTCATGGATAACATCAGGAACAAATGGATCATCCTTGTCTCGGTGATGTTCGCCTTGCTTACCGTTGTTGTTTCCTATTTTGGTTCCTTGCAGAGTACGGGGTGGCAGGATCTGGGGTTGACGATCTCCGGTATGGCGAGTCTGGTGACGTTTCTGGTGCCGATCATCGCTCTGATGCTTGGTTACGCAGCCATCATCGGTGAAGTCGAGAAAGGCTCGATGAACTCTCTGCTGAGCCTGTCGATAAACAGATATGAGATCGTGATCGGGAAATTCCTTGGGCTGGCAGGCGTGCTGTGTTTTACGATCCTTGTTGGATTCGGTACCGCTGGTCTTATCATCGCAGCCAATGTGCCAAATGTGAACTATGCAGATTACGGGGTCTTCATTGGTGCAACCATGTTGCTTGGGTTGGTGTTTCTCAGTATCTCGCTGTGTCTGTCCACGGTCTTTAGCAAACGATCGACAGCCATGGGCGGGGCGATCTTCCTGTGGTTTTTGTTTAACATCATCCTTCCCATCGTCTTTCTTGGATTGCTCTTGACAAGTATTGATTTCAATCAAGTCATCGAGGAACAGGCCATGATTGCCCCGGATTGGTACCATGTGCTTAACTTTTTAAATCCCACATCGGTCTATAGCTCGATCCTTACCAGCGCCATCGGACCGATTTCATCGATTAGCGGAGGGATCCCTGCGCCGTCCTGGTACTCCGCTGGATTGCTTGTCGGCATCCTTTTCTTGTGGATTTTCGTGTTTTTTATCGTAGGGTTGTGGAGGTTCCAGCGAAAAGACATATGAACTCCCATAAATCTTATAAATACCACTTTGTTTTCCTACCATCCATCAACACTGGGGAACCAGCTTATGGCACGACACGTTGAAAAGACAAATCCAGCGCTTATCACCCTTATCGAAGGGCTGAAAAAGACTGCGTATGAGAACCAAGCTCCGATCTGGAAAGATATCGCTGAGCGTTTAGAGAAACCATTGCGGAATTGGCCTGAGGTGAATTTAAATCGTATCAGTATGTATGTTCATGAGAAAGAAACCGCGCTTGTCCCGGGGAAAGTGCTTTCCACAGGGAAGCTGACGAAGAAGGTTTCGATAGCGGCGTGGTCCTTCTCAGAGAAAGCGCATGAGAAAATAAAGAAAGCAGGTGGGAAGACCCTCTCTATTGAGGAGCTGTTGAAGAACAACCCGAAAGGGAAAGATATCAGGATCTTGGGATAAACATGGTAGCAGTCATTGATTCAGAAGGTGCAGTGATGGGGCGTTTGTGTACTGTTATTGCAAAACGTCTGTTGAACGGTGAAGAGATCGTGGTGGTGAACGCTGAGAAAGCGATCGTTACCGGTAAGAAAGTGATGATAAAAGCGCATTATAAACATGAACGAGAGGTGGGGACCTATCGGAAAGGGCCGTTCTACCCTCGGATGCCTGACCGGATCTTGAAGCGGACGGTCCGTGGGATGCTGCCGTACCAAGAACCTCATGGGCGGACGGCACTGAAAAGACTGAAATGTTTTATCGGGGTGCCAAAGGAGCTGCAGGGGCAGACTTTTGAGAAGATCACCACTGCTGAAAAGCATCCTGTTGATTTTATGACGTTGCAGGAAGTAGCACAATTTTTAGGAGCGAAAGTGTAACATGAGCAAGAAGGTTGTCAACACGACAGGGAAGCGGAAGACCTCGGTGGCAAGAGCAACCGTTATCAAAGGAGCTGGTCGGGTTCGCATCAATAGAACCCCCGTGGAGTTTTATGAGCCAGCGATTGCACGTTGGAAGATTATGGAGCCGTTGAAGCTTGCGGCGCATCATGTCAGCATGGTTGATATCGACATTGACGTTAGCGGTGGTGGGTTCATGAGCCAGGCAAACGCGGTACGCACCGCGCTAGCTAAGGGTCTGGTCGAGTACACCGGTGATCCGGCGTTGCGGTTGTCGTTCCTTGGTTTTGATCGAGATTTACTCGTGAGTGATTCACGGATTAAGGAAAGTAAAAAGCCTCTCGGGCGGGGTGCTCGGAAGAAGAGGCAGAAATCGTATAGGTGATGAAAGTGATTATCCCTGTTCGTTGTTTCACCTGTGGCAAGGTGATTTCCTCGCTGTATGAGGAGTATCAGAAACGCTGTGATGCGTATGAGAAGGCGGTTGCCGCTGGTCAGAAACCAAAAGAGACGCCCAAGGAGATCCTTGATAGTCTGGATGTCGAGCGGTACTGTTGCCGACGGATGATCATTTCCCAAGTCGACCTTCTGAAAGAAGCAGCGCCGTACGAGTAAGACATTTACGGCCCTCAAATTTTTTTTTTTTTTTATCTGCTTATTCTTTTGACGACGTATTTGTATAAACTGATCATTGACATGGTGAAGAGTCCTGCCACAAAGCCGATGAGTGCGAAGGCAAGGGCAGTCATGGGTATCGCCGAGCCACCCTTGGGAAGAACGGTTGTTTTTTTGTCTGGGTTTTCTGGGTCATTGTTTGGTTCCACCTCTTCAACCACATAATGATAATTAATATCATGATATTATTTGTCAATGCTTCTATTTATAGTTATTCCGAAAAAATACCACCACCCCACACATCGCAAAGAATATAACAACCAACGCCATACAACCATCACGGGGTGAATG
>CAZLDE010000209.1:0-3167 GCA_964558215.1 uncultured Thermoplasmatales archaeon | reverse complement strand
CTATTAATCACCAATATATTTTTATTTTTTCTTAAACCTATAAACAAAAAAAAGAGGTTTTTTGAGGAGAACTTGCTGAAATCTCACTTCAATTACTGTGTAAAAGTTCGAGTGGAACTTCTCCTGTTGGGTTGAGTACAACCAGCCAGGCCTGCTGATCAAAAAACGGTAAAATACTTGTTTTTTTACTCCACTATCATTTATAGGCTTCAATCTTCAAGCTTTCTAATGCGACCCCTTGGTATTGCCTTTTACTGATTTCCCTGTCCTCTGACAGGATTCTGACTTTAAACCCTGCTTCTTTTACGATGTTCAGGTAGTCGTTTTTCAACAAGGCTCCACCAACGCAGCCAGCTATCAGTTCGTCGTTGTTCCTTTGCTCATCTGTGAGTTCCTTCAGCAGCACGATGTCCGAAACATACATTTTTCCGTCATTCTTTAAGACTCGATATGCATCCTTGAAAACCTTTAACTTGTCAGGAGCCAGATTTATCACGCAGTTACTTATGATGACATCAACGGAGTTGTCCTCAACCGGCAGGTTGTCTATCTCACCTAACCTGAATTCCACGTTGTCGTACCCATATTTTTTAGCGATTTCCCGCGCCTTATGTATCATCTCCTCGGTCATGTCCACGCCAATGACTTTGCCGGATTTACCAACCTTCTTTGCGGCCAGAAAACAGTCGAAACCAGCTCCTGAACCCAGGTCCAGCACGATGTTACCTTCTGTGATTTTACCAAGAGCCGCCGGATTTCCGCATCCAAGGCCAAGGTTTGCCTCAGGCACGGTTTGCATGTCTTCGTCGGAATAACCGATTGATTTGGAAATCTGTTCAGGAGTCAGTTCAGCTGACCCGCAACTACAGCAGCAGCTCTTCTTTTCCGCGATTTTGCCGTAATGGTTCTTGACTATTTTTTTGATCTCTTTTTCTTTCATCGTATATCCTAAGGAATCATATCTATATAAAAAATGCTGGTGGTGGCGTCAGGTTGTTTTTGAGTAAAACTGCTCCCCTGTCCCCTCAGGCCTTTTATCCCACGCGTGGTGCCTTCTGGGCAATTGAACACGCCAAAGCCCATATGCTCTCTCTTGGCGGGCTTTCTAAACAAACTCAAAAAAGAAATGGTTAGTGAGATGGATATGATAAAATATAACAGCAGTAAAGAGATGTTTTGAAGATGTTGAAAAACCGTATTATTGAAAAAATAAAATTCGATTAAGATTCAACAGGGTGATCAAAAATGAAGGATATAGGAATACTAGTCTTTCTCCCCATCATACTTCGCTTTCACAACAAGTTTAAACCGTCAAGTTCTCTGAAAACACCCATGGGAATTGAGGATGGTGTGTACAATCATCGTCATTTCGATTAGGTCTAGAAGAGACCATGTTTATGTAATCGCTTTATGTTCTTATCGTAGCTATACCAGCGTTTCGGCCACTCAGGGTTATGCTGTTTTAGTTCTTTTAATACAAATTGGCGGATCCAACTTGTTGGGATAATTTCTTCTGACTGTTTTTCGATTTTCTCAGCAATCTCTCGAGCGATTGTCACATGTGCTCCAGTTTTGATAGCACTGACAACGATTTTTTCTTTTATGAAAGGCTCTTTTCTCCCATCTCTTTTAATGACATGTTTAGGCATAACCTCTCCGCTTTTTCCATTCGTTCATCGCAAAATCACATCACTTATGTATCCCTGTTTACTTTATTAACAATATCTTAGTCCTCAGAGGGCCGACTGAAAATACTGCGTATCCCACTTCGGTACGAATGGAAGAACCATACGTTTTTCCCTCTGTTGGGTTGTTTTTAATCCGTTAAATCTGAATACGCTGGTACAGAGGAGAGTATCTCCTTAAAAAGGTTTTATAACATCAGAGTAGTTCATTTCTGATAATGGAAAAAGAACTCATCGCACCCTGTGGGATGAACTGTGGGATTTGTAAGTATCATTATCGGAAAAAAAACACCTGCCCCGGCTGCAGAGAGCTACAGAAACAAACTCCGACGACTCGATTTCATTGTAGCGTGAGAGAATGCAACATCCTCAAAGATAAAAAATGGATGTATTGTTCTACCACATGTGCAGCCTATCCATGCAAACGATTGAAATCTCTGGATAAACGATATCGGACAAAATATCATATGAGTATGCTTGATAACCTAGAGTATCTCAACAAACAGGGGATTGATAAATTGTTAGAAAATGAAAAACAAAAATGGACATGCCCACAATGCAATGGTATCGTGACTTGTCATGGCGGCATGTGCCTGTCGTGCGGTTATGTAAAATTTAAAGGTTAAGAACACTCAGACATCGTATTTTTTTTACTATGTCCGTCTGTTTTTGAGTATATGAATAAAATGGTAACAAAGCATCCGAAAGGAAAACATTGAGTCAACAGTAGTAAAGAAAAATGTGGTACCGTTAAAAAAGCCTATTTAAGAGAATACCAAATACAAAACCACAGCTGTATCGGTTGGATTCGATATGGACCTTGCTTTTATTTTCAATATCCTCTTGAGAACTCTTGGAAGACATCTACTGCTGGTTTTGCGTTTCCAAAAAATGAAAAGAGCGAAAACGCTGTCCAGATGAGCCGATGGAATTCAGGACTAAAATAAAACGTACCTGCGATGAACGAGTGATTCGCAGCCCAGAGCAGGAAATCCCGTAACCACGCTTTCTGGCCGTGTCGCGTGAGAGGGAATCCATCCACTGCATGGGTAAAGGAGGAGAATGGTCCAAGGATCAGGCTGCTGCTCGGGTAGGCGTACTCGGAGATGATCAGTGGTCTGTTGAATGTTTCTGCAAGCTTCTCAGTAGTGTCTCTGAATAACTGTTGCGAGAGTGAACCGTTTCCGATCCCTTGGTATGCAAGGGTGATATTATAGATACCTGAGGAAGGATAAAACGAAAGCCCAAGATAACAGAGAGGTATTCCCTGTTCTATCATCGTTCTGAAGAACGAAGAAGAAAAGTTATAATCCCACCAGTGGGTGATATGAAGGATGAACTGCGACGTGGGATCAATCGCTTGGACGCCTTCGATACCTGCTTTGAGTAATCGGGCGGTATGGTTCCAGGTTGTATTCTCCATCCAGGAGAGGTTTTCTTGTCTCGTGAAATTTTTTTCGTAGACCCCACAGAATCCATAGT
>CAZLDE010000208.1:0-3176 GCA_964558215.1 uncultured Thermoplasmatales archaeon | reverse complement strand
CCAAATGCACTCACTTCATATACACATTTTAATTTTCACTTGCCGAACTACTGAAGAAAAATGAAAAACGAAAAAATTTTTAAAAATCAAAAAAAAAGAAAGAGGGGGTGGAGTCTATGCGACTCCAATGACAAAGAACAACAGAACAGTGCCTGATGCGGTTGTCTCCGTCGTTCCCACTGCTGCTGAAATCCCACTCTTCCCAAACCCAAGGACAAAATCTTTCACGGTTGCTGATTCTCCAGCCGCAAGCGATGCGATGGTCCCAGATTTTGTTTTTCCGACAAAGATTAGTGATCCATCAAGGCTAATCGTCCATGGCACATTGGTTAAATCTTCCGTCCCAACGTTCTTTATCGTCGCTGACACACCTATCCCACCGCTGATTGTTATCTCAACAGGAAGAGCATGTTGAATGGTGAACGTTTTTGTCTTCTCCTCTTCCTCGTTCCCTGCGTTGTCGACAGAGTAATAACGAACTGTGTGCGCTCCATCATCTGTGACAATGAATGGTGCAGTGTAGGTGGTCCACTCTCCGCTGTCCAGTTTATACATGGTGAAGTTCACCCCGGATTGAGCATCGGATGCAGACAACGTCACGGTGACGTCACTGGTATAAATCTCTCCTTCCATTGTTCCTTCCAAGGTGCAGGTGGTAATCGGAGGTGTGACATCAACACCGCCACCGATTCCCCGGACTTCGACGTCATCGATAAAAAGCGCGAAGACATCATATGAGAAGCAATGGAATCCAATATAGATAGATTGTCCAGAATACGCTGAAAGATCAACGCTATACTGCGTCCAGGCAATAGGTACATCATTGTTTGTCTGTAGTATCAAAAAACTCGTCGGATCGGTGTCTGTTGTCGAAACACCGATTTCGAAATCCTCAAGACCATATTCGTCACTTAACGAGCGGGCCCACAATGTAACCGTGGTGTAGCTCTCTGCTGCAAGAAGCGGGGTGAACAGCCAATCGTCATTGGGTGCCATCGCAGTGACCGTATCCCAACATGAGATGTATTTCACACCGGTATGTGCGTCATAGTCGCTGTCAAGCGGTGGCGTCGTTTGCGTTGGGTTAAAAATCATATAGGAGCCGGTGTAGTATTCATTTGTCCAATCAACACCTTCCATGCCCCAGGTCTGACCACCGTCTCCATCGAATGTTGTCCATGGGATGAAGTCATCGACCAGAAAATCTTCATAGGTCTCAAAGCTGTCTGAAAAGATAATGTCCCGGTCCATCGGTTGTGATGTATTGGCCAATCCTTTCTCAGCGAATGGTTCTGTGGTTGTACTTACTGCCGATGCTGGTATGATAGCTGCAAGGGCGATACAGAAGACAAGAGCTGCCTTTCCGATATTTTTTTTCTTAATTTTCATAAGGTTATTCCCCTAGATAAATAAAATCCTGGAAGATTTATAAGGGTATTTCATTAAATGTTGTACGAATGCAGTTCTATTAACGCTTTTATTTACTAAATGACAAAAATATGCTTTTCTTTGAATCACATTAATAGAGACGACACCGCAGCTCTCCTCTAGAAGATCTCTTTCTAAAGCACAATGAAAAGAAATTCTTTATACAAAATCTGCCGTGGCTGGATAAAAAACGATATCCTTTTTGTATGCAACCAATCATCTGGAGAGATACTGACCTTCACAAAATATTTTTTCGGTCTGAAAAGATTCGTATGAACCTTAAAAAGACAATCCCCTGTGTCATCGGTTTGTCCATTATACGAATACAAAAACCCTTTCACAGTAACGTTAGCCCCTTCATACGACTCAAATCCAATACCAGCGGTATACGTATACACATGGATGAGAAGATACCCGGTGAACAACGGGGGATCAAGGCTACCGTTATCTTCCGACGTATCAACACGGCTCGTAATGCTATGTTCTTCTACAGGGGTATTCAATGCCGATCCGACCGGCAGGACCAGGAGCACAAGCACAGCAAAGATGCAAAAATACACTTGTTTTTTCTTCATAATTATCACCCACTCTGTACTATTATAATACTTACCAATATAAAAACCTACGCTTATAAGCCGCAATATTTAAGCCTAAGAAAGTATTTCTGAGACATTATTACAAATAGAGGAGAGAGAAAAAAATGTCACAAATAGGTCAGGCAAAAATATTAGGAGGCATCGGAGCCCTCTTATCGCTCCTAACAATTGTTCCAACTATAGGTTTCCTCCTTGGAATTATCGGGCTGGTGCTCATCTTTATCGCAGTCAAATACATTGCAGATGAAACAAAAAACCACAGCATCTTCCAAAACTACTTGATGAATTTCCTCTTTAGCATCTTTGCTATCGTCGCCGTTTTCGTCATTATGATTATGTCTTTTGGTATAGCGGGAGGAATGAACTGGGTCACGAGTCTGCAAGGACAAAACTTCACCGACCCTGGCTCTATATGGAGTTCTTTTGGTACCCTCATAGGCGGATGCATCCTTGCACTCTTTGTCGCTTGGATACTGCTTATCATAAGTTCATTGTATCTGAGGAAAAGCTACAACAGCATCGCAGAACATACCAAAGTGGATATGTTCAAAACAACAGGGCTTGTCTATTTCATCGGCGCTGTAACTCTTATTGTTGTCATAGGCGCCATTATCATCCTCGTAGCAAAAATACTGGAACTCGTGGCGTACTTTTCACTACCTGAGACCCTTCCCTCCACAGCCGAACCCCCAAAAACAGAGGCAATACCGTAAATAAAAAAAATATTCTCTTACAAAATTATCTTTTTTTTCTTTTTTATTGTACAAATAAAATATCTCAGTGCAGATGCCATTTAAAAAAAAGTATCGGATGAAATCCGGGATAGCTAGATTTCTGGTAATAGTATTTCAGAGAGCTTTTGAACAAACTCTTCACTGAAATAGAGCGAATTTCCGCTTCCTTCTCTCATGGTTTCACCTCATTGGCCCTTGGAGGAAAGGGTATGTGGCGAGGGGAACAAGATGAACAGAACCACCCCTTTCCTCTCTGTTCACTTCTTCTTAGCCGCGGTACCGGGAGGAAAGGAAAATTTGGAGGGATACTAAAATGGATAGATAACACCTTTCCTCCTTTTCCCTACAAAATCAAAAGGCGCAAGTCTATTTAATATTTTCCTTACTTTTATACAACAATTGTTACAATTTTTACTAA
>CAZLDE010000207.1:0-3179 GCA_964558215.1 uncultured Thermoplasmatales archaeon | reverse complement strand
GACATAACCATGACTATACATCAATAGCAGACATGGCTGAAGCCATGAATATCAACACAACCGACGCTACATTAACGGAATTACTCTACGAGCTATATGCAAGAGCCCTTCCACTACTTCCAACAGGGGTGTTCTGAAATGAACGCGAAAACAGCCAACCAGGTGAAAGAAAACAGAGGCATCCAGATCGTCAGAACCGGAAAACTAAAAAAAATAGATGATGCAACCTATCATGTTCCCTCTCAGTCAAACCCGAAAGCATGGTATACGGTCAATTGGCAGAAGGACCACTGGTCCTGCGACTGCATGGACCATCAAAAGAACACCAGAAACTGCAAGCATGTGTACGCAGTCAAGTACTACCAGACACTGGAAAAAATCAAATTCGACACGGAGTTCCTCGGTGAAGACAATCGCTGTCCCGTGTGCAAGAAAACAGATCATGTCATCAAACGAGGCGCGCGGTATAACCGCAGTGGGAAGACACAGCGATATTTCTGCAAAGCATGCAACAGGCGATTCCGGGGGAGAATCACTGGTTTTGAAGGAATGAAAAACCGTGCAGACATCATCGCGACATCCCTGGATCTGTATTACCGTGGCCTCAGCCTCAGGCAGATCGTCCAGCACCTGGAGACCTCTCACAAGATTAAAATCTCGCATGGGACCGTCTACTACTGGATAAAGAAGTATGTCCAGTTGATAGGGAAATATACCCAGGGGCTGAATGCGAAGTTCTCGGAGAGATGGCATGCTGACGAAACTGTTCTCAAGGTAAACGGCAGACATCTGCTTCTCTGGTCGATGCTCGATTCCGAGACGCGATTCCTGATTGCAACGCACATCAGCCAGAAACGAGATGAAGAGGAGGCATCCACTCTGTTGAAAAAGGCATTAACGACCAGCAAAGAGCAACCCTTGGAAGTAGTGACCGATGGGCTGGAATCCTACAGCAATGCCATAAAAAAAGAGCTTGGAACCGACCCTGAGAAACCAGTGATTCATCTGCAGGGGTCACTGACCAAGGCGCTGAACAACAAAATGGAGAGACTCAACGGAACCATCAAGTCAAGGACAAAAACCATGGCAGGCATGTACAATCAAGATGGCTCCATCAGGTTTGCAGAAGGCTTTTCCATCTACTATAATTACGTACGGCCCCATCTCGCATTGAACCACATGACCCCAGCCATGATGCTAGGTATCACCAATGAACACTTGAGTTGGATGGATCTGATCGAAAAATCAAAAAAATCACTAGAGACCGACCAGGTTAATGACAACAAAAACTAGATAGGGCATTACCAATGAGATTGGGATATGACAACGTTCAATGGCAGTTCGCCATTGAAGACACAGACATAATCTCCTATCTCGTGCATAGATCCAAACAAGCGATGTTGTTTGGACCCTTAGCACGAAATGAAGCAAATTTGCTTCAAGCAATCCCATCAATTTTTACGATTACTTTCTTCTTGACATTTCACTTACTTTCTCAAGGAGGCAGTAAAAAAGTTCCCTGCCTTCCTTGGAACATGTATTTCTTTTTTCACAAATCGGGCAATTCTCCTCTTTGAAATTATCGACAGGTTTTGGGCATTTTCTGAGCCGATACTCTCCCTGATTATTGAATATACCGATTTTCCGATTGATGCAATCATCCAGCTCCTGTATCGGGATTGCACCTTTCGGTAACTCAACGACCTGTTCTATACGAAACAAACAACGGATGCAATCGGGCTCCAACGTATATTTTTCTAACAATCCAACTATCTCATGATGATCTTTCAGTTTCACGGTTTCACCTCCTACAAAAAAAACAGAAATGGGAAATTGCTCATCAAGCGAAATTAAAGATACATTTCGCGAGATCTCTTTCGTATGCGACTGATCACATACTCTGAACAGTATACCACGCAAGCGCACCACTTGCATTCAATCCAATTTCCCATTGCGATGCCTTCCTTTTTCCGAATAGCGTGCGGAGTATTAAGAAATTCTCTTCAAAAATAGAGTTCGACAGCTATCGGTAAAAGAAAAGGAACGGAGAGCCACATTAGTGTTTTTTCTTTACATATGGCAATCCCAAACGCCCATTCATACCGACCGTGTATCCTTCAGGCAGGTCACAGGGGGTACCACTTTTCGGGGTTCTGGCTGAAAAGAAATGAATGGTTGCCGTCTTTCCCCCTTGAGTTTTATGGTACGGGTATATAATGTCCATTGTCCATGCTTGTATACCATATATATTACCTCCTTGTTTCTTTATTTTTTTACCAATCTATACTTGTCTTACGATCTTCAAAAATCATCTGATTCATGGCAAAGTAAAATTAGTTGGTCTTGCACTCGCGCGTCAAAAAATATGGGCTCAAGTGCATCGTTACATGCGTCGTATTTATCTCTGTCAAAAAATCTGGTCCTGACAGTATAGAGCTTAACGAATTTATCCATCAATCATTACCTCCCATCCATGTGTGCAATTGCTGCTGATTTTCATTATAACGGATCCGTGATTTTTTTCTTATATCCTGATTAATGGACCATCCATGCAGTGCTTTGAGTGCAGCAATTTCTTCATCGCCCATTTGCCGAATAGACGATGAATTGTTACAAATAATGACGTTTGAATTAAAATTAAATAGATAACGCCTAGCAGAAATATCAGTTCGGCAGATGCTAACATTCTTGCAACGCATACGGTTTAATCGTTGTAAGAGGCTCTCGTCAGGAAGTGGAATACAAATATTAACTCCATCGACAAATTGGATCTGGCATGATGTAGTAGATATGATAATGTCTTGAAGAATACCTGTAACTTCTTCCCACACTGATAAATGCCAGACAATGATGTGTGTTTGTGATTCCTTCAGTTGGGTGTTATGGCAATTCATATTTATATCACCAAAAATAAATTTTTATTTTTCATCGACCGATTCGTCGCAATCATTTTTCCCCATCCTCTTTGTTTTTCTTATTTGATAATTTTTTAATCATGCACCCGAACGCATCCATTGATGGGAAATCACAGTTCTTTTCACAATCAGTGCAGAATTTCTCATGGAAATAGACTAAGTTCGGATAGCGAATACGAAATCCATCATTCTCGAAATCCCGCACAGGGGTGTGTGATGGGTGCGATTTCAATTTCATTTAATCGTCCTTGTTCAGATGTTTAT
>CAZLDE010000206.1:0-3184 GCA_964558215.1 uncultured Thermoplasmatales archaeon | reverse complement strand
ATATAAGGTATTAGGTATTGAACAAAATGGACGAAAACCGGCTCTCTAGCCACATAGGATGTTTAGTCACACCTCCTGGACATTTCGAATTTCCGGTTGTTCTGGAGGATGCACGACCACTCGGTTCTAATGATTTGACATGCTTTGAGTGTTGTATTCGGCTCCCTGATGGTTCATTGGAAGAAGCGGTTATCTCCACAGATGAGGTTGCTGCCATTCTCGGTAAGGGAGAAATAGAAGCGGAATTTGTTATCCCTGTCGATGCGGAAAAACTTCGACTCCTGGTCGAATCGACCCGCATCCGCCTTGCTTACGCCCATGACCAGCAATTTGCTGTGAGCCTTTCAGGCTCCGCACTGAGCTTGTACGTATTCACAATCTTATAGCCAAGTTCAACCACACCAAGCATGAGATCATGGCAGTAAGGTTCTTCGGGATCCCGGCAGAAGTATTGCAAGAAGCTGGTGAATGTATAAAATAAAAAGTGAGGCAAAAACATGACAAAAGAACTAAAAAACAAGCCACTTGTCGAAGCAATTCTGGAAGTTCGATGGCAATTGCAGGGTACTGTACCCGGTCCTCAGGTTGATCCTCATTATATACTTTTATTAGGACGACTTTTTGATCGAATCCGTACCGATTATCCCGAACATGAGCAACTGCCGACTGCCAACATTCCCGATGAGATGGTAGGTCATGTCGTCCAGCATCGATTCCATGTCGCAGCAAACTCTTGGCCGTTAGTTCAAATCGGACCTGGTGTTTTCACTGTAAACTCGACTGCCGACTATATATGGCAGGACTTTAGATCACGTGTATTGTCTGCCATACAGAAGCTCTACGATGCACACCCAAAAGTGGAAGAGCTAAAGATCACCAAGATAATTTTGCGTTATATTGACGCAGTGGATTTTAATTATAACATGGAAAATATCCTTATCTTTTTGCGCGATAAGCTGAAACTAAATATCTCTTTACCGACCAACTTGTTTAATGACCAGGAAGTTGAGGATAAACCCAATGGCTTTATTTCTCATTTTTCATTTAGAACTGGGAACCCGAGGGGGATTATTAATCTTCGGTTCGCAACCGGTCAAAAAGAAAATATTCCAGCTTTGATTTGGGAAACAACAGTCGAATCTGATGGAGATGATTTACCCATGATACCTGAAGGTTTTTCAGGGTGGATTGATGCAGCTCACAAACTGACACATGATTGGTTCTTCAAAATGATAGAAGGGGAATTGGAAAGGAGGTTTGTTGGTGAATAGCATCTATACTGTTGATCGTATTGAAATCAAACAAATAATGCCTGCCTTATCCAGCGTTTTATGGTACGAATTCCAAGAAACCTCAAACATAAAAACCTTAGTTTTTTTACCTGTGCAGCCTAAAGTTTCATATCCTTATTTCCCAACAAATATGACCTCAATGTTCGATCCATGGTCGATTGAACAATCAAATCGTGATGCAGTTGTCACCTTTTCAACTGGAGTGAAAAGGATGCTTGTTGAGAACCTTGGATGGACTCGTGAACAGGCTATAGAAACTCGCTTACGACTAAGCGTATCCGAAGAAGATTGGGATGCACCTGGAATGGAGCTATACGATGAATTGTAGTCACGGCGATGTCATCCTAGTGCGGTTTCCAAAATCCGACTTTAAAACATATAAAAAACGACCCGCTCTGGTAGTGCAAGCCGATATAAAGACTGGACTCAGCCAGAAGATTGTCGCGTTGAAAACTTCTAACCTGGAAAGAACCGGACCAACCAGGGTTTATGTGCCAAAGAATAGTGACCTTGGCAAAAAAATGGGTCTCCAGACAGATTCGGTCATTGTTGTGGATAACTTGGCAACTATTTTGGAACGAGAAATGGATAAAAGAATAGGCAAATGTACCAAATGGTTCCCTGTTGCGGATGCGCTTCTGAAAACATTTGGATTAGAAAAGGAAAATGGTCGGGGGAGTTCGTAAATGACCAGTAACCGTAGATTAATAGAAGACTTCCAACCGATTCAGGCGATAATCGCCGGGGCATCTCGGTAGAAGTCTGTCCGAAAGGGGCACATCTCAACTCTTCATCTCCGGTAGGTTCGGCGACCCCTGGTGGTGCACCAAGTCAGGGAGGTTGGTCTTCCTATTATCCTGAACCCGCCTGCCTTTTAGCAAAAAATTAAAAAAGACATAAAAACTGATACTTGGAGAAAGAATCCAAGTATGTGACGTGAGGATCTCATCTTTTAGTTATCATCTTAAACGGTGGTCCTATCCACTTGATAATCCCCTCCCCTTCTGTCATCCTGAATTTTCTTTTTTTGAAGACGTGAGGATCTCATCTTTTTAATGTACTTTCCCAAACCCTCCCTTTGGACAAAGGGAGTTGGAGGGATTCGATCAGTTGTTTATTTCCTTCAATTCTCTCCTGATCTCCACTTTAAATAAAGTAGGAAAATCGATCAATTTTCTCACTTACTCCTCATGAAAATAATCAGAATCGATCCACTTGATTTCCAGGGTTTGGGCAACTGAGACCCCCACATTGAATTCAATCATTAAATGTGCCAGGTTCTCACTATCGATCAGGATGACCTTGGGATCGATATTTTTCACATACTCCAGGGTGTCTTTGGTGAAGGAGGCGGTGGTAATAAAGATTCCTTTCTTGGCTCTTTGTCCATGAAGGGCACCGACAAATTTTTGGATCTCCGGACGCCCCACCACCCCTTCCCAGCGTTTGGCCTGGATGTAGATGGTATCCATCCCTAATTTATCTTCTTTGATAATGCCATCAATCCCTTCATCCCCGGGCTTCCCCAGCACTTCACCTGCTTCCTTGCGCGATCCGCCATATCCCATCTTGACGAAGAGATCGACAACGGTTTTTTCAAAAAAGGAAAGAGAGCAATTTTTTATTTCTCTAAGAAGTTCCTTGTTGAGATATTTATTTATTTTTTCGATGCTGTCTTCCAATTGTTCTTGCGGGGTGGTTGGAGGACTAACCGATGAATCATCTCCCTTTTCAGGTTGGTTTGATTTCCCTATTCTGAATTCACGAAATTGATCATATTGCATGAGGGTGTTTACATTGAGTTCTTTCGGATTGGTGGCTAAAGGTGCTTTTCCTTCTGGGGTAATTTACAAGAATCCTATTTTTGGGGTTTCCAGCAGTCTAGCTTTGGT
>CAZLDE010000205.1:0-3216 GCA_964558215.1 uncultured Thermoplasmatales archaeon | reverse complement strand
GCAAAAAATCAGATCTGAAAATATCAGACAAAAGGGCATGCAGCATTGTCTGGAAACAAAGATGATACGGAGAGACAATGAACAAATTCATGTTGATATTTCTTTAAGTGTTCTTAAAGATGCTGAGGGAAAGATTACTGGTTCTATTGGTGTAATCAAAGATATCACTGCTCGGAAAAAGATAGAAAACGCTTTAATAGATGAGCATACTCTCCTGCAGTCTCTTCTCGATAATATCCCTGATTCTATCTATTTTAAGGACGAAAAAAACAGATTCATTAAAGTAAACAAGGCAAAGGCCATGCATTCAAATGTAACCATAGAACAGATGATTGGAAAAACGGATTTTGATTTTTATTCAAAAGACGAAGCAACAAAAATGTTAAATGATGAAAGAAATGTAATGGAACACAAAGAAATTCTGCAGAGCGAAGAGAAAATCACAAGACCAAATGGTGATATCGAATGGGTTTCTGTAGTAAAAGCTCCCCGGTATGATATCTCCGGTACTATTGTGGGAATCCTTGGGATTTCAAGAGATATTACTGATCGGAAAAAAATAGAAGAACAATTAAGAAATGCACACAATGATTTATCCCTTGTTAATAAGAATCTTGAAAAGATTGTTCAAGAACGTACTGCTCATATTGAACAACTACTAAAACAGAAAGATGAGTTCATCACGCAACTTGGCCATGATTTGAAAACACCGCTCACCCCGTTATACGCGTTGCTTCCCGTTGTCAGAAAGAAGGTCACAGACGAGCAATTACAAAAACATCTTGATTTAATGATTCGTAATGTTGAATACATGAAAAACCTTGTCCAAAAAACAATGAAACTTGCTTTTCTCAATTCGACATCCTTTCAACTTGATCTTCAAGAAAGCTGTATCTGGGATATCATAGAGAGGGCCATCAAGAACCAAAGCACAGGCATACAGAACAAAAATCTTTCTTTCTTCAATCACGTAGAAAAAGACCTGAAGGTGCATGTTGATGTGATCAAATTTGAGGAACTTTTAGCCAATCTTTTCAGCAACGCAATAAAATATTCAAATGAAAAGGGACGCATTGATATTTTTGCGGAAAAAGACAATGATTTTATTACATTTTCAATAAGAGATAATGGGCTAGGATTAACAAACGAACAAGCAATACGGATCTTTGATGAGTTTTATAAGGTTGATGCGAGTCGTGGAGATCTCTACAGCGATGGTTTAGGGCTTTCAATATGCAAAAGAATCGTTCAAAAACATGGTGGAAAAATCTGGGTGGAAAGCCCAGGACTTGGAAAAGGCAGTACATTTTATTTTACAACCCCATTACATAATCAATCGAACTGAATAATAAATCACATATGGAAGAATAAGGGAAAGATATGAAAAAAACAATATTGGTTGTCGATGATAATCCTGACATAACACAGTCGATTAAAAGCCTATTGGAAGAAGGAACAAATGACTATACTGTAGTGATTGCTCAAAGTGGAGAGGAATGCTTAGAACTGCTCACTCATGATCTGAGACCAGATGCAATATTATTAGATATCATGTTACCTGGCATTGACGGCTTGGAGACATGCGATCGTATCCGAAAAAACGGTATATTCGCCAAAATACCTATTCTATTTTTATCCGCACGAACCGACTATTTCACCGTTGGACAAGGGCGATTCATCGGAGATGATTTCATCGAAAAACCTTTTGAAATTGATGACGTCATCAGACGCATTGAACAGGCGATAGAAAAATTCGCTTCTTGATTTATTTACTTGGTTGATCGGAAACAATTTCGATTCCAGAATCATTAATATTCAACGTCATTATCTTTTGGGAATGGGGTGCCCCACGTAGTTTATAAATCTCAATCCCTCGTGTTCTCTTTTTTACTCCAGGAAAATTATAAAACACAAAAATACCATCGGCGAGGAATTCTTCAACGCCAGTGCTTGAGAATTTATGTGGTGCGTCTGATGACTCCGTAATCATAAAGGTAGTGATGTCCAACTCCTCAAAATACCTGAATAATTGCTCTATATAAATCCGATATTGTCGTTTTGTGCCAGAAAATGCTGTTTCAATCGCTGAAAGGGAGTCTAGTACGAGCAGATACGGATCAAAATCCTTTGGTATAAAATCTAACACTAAATCGATATCCACCGGCAAAGTACCACTTGCTTTTTCGAGAAGTGCCTCGATTGATCGTGCCAATCGAATGGGTTGTAACCGTTTCAGAGCAATTCTGCCTTTGCCATCTGCGCGAAGGATAATCTGCTCTTGACTGGTTTCTATCTCGGTGACCTTAAAACCAAACTCCCTCATATGATGGAGTAATCGGTCTGGCCGCTCCTCCATAGAAAGGAACACGCAATCTTTCCCTTCCAAGGCTTTGTTGTAGATAACTTGCGTGCAAAAAATCGTTTTCCCACAACCAGGTCCTCCAGCGATGATGATATTAGATCCAGTGGGAATACCTTTCTCCAACAGTTCATCAAAACCATCAATACTAGTAAGCATCCATTCTCTCTTTCTTCTATCCTGTGAAGCTTGCTCCTGTTTATTTAGTGGTTCCATTTCACTGATCTGAGAATGGTCGTAGTTCTCATTTTCGTCCTTTTCTGTAGAGATTTCATCAAATGATTCAGCTATCGTCGGTTGACTTCCCACCAAATCTATTTTAAATTGACTGTTATTCTGGAATGCTGGGAGGTTCATTTCTTTGTGTACTTTTGTTATTTTCACTTGTTTTTGAGTATGGGCAATCGGTACCTCATAAGGAGTAAGTTCAAGAAATTCTGGTGAAGATTTTACGTGTTCTGACGTAGGACCTCGTTTTAATAATGTCGTAAACGAAAAATTCTTCAGTTCGTTTTTATTCTCCATTTTTTCAATTATTCCTTCAATTTTTTTTACTCGTGTCAAATATTGCCCGGTGAGGGTTTTATCATCTAACGATGACACATGAACATTATTGTTTTTTTCCATCATCTGGTGTTTGCCGATATTTTTTTTTCGTTTTTGTTTTGCGGCCCATTTCTCTTCAATTTCAGAGTGTAATAAATGGTTTTGTTTGTTTTTTTTCAATATAATTTTTTCTTTTCTTTTTCGTTCGTTTAATGTTTTTGTGTTTTGTTTTTCAATTTGTTCTATTATCTTTTCCATTTCTCTTAAACCATTTCTTTGTTGAAAAGATATATCCGAATGTATCTTTTTAT
>CAZLDE010000204.1:0-3227 GCA_964558215.1 uncultured Thermoplasmatales archaeon | reverse complement strand
CATGTTGTCTTATACTTTAAAAGTACATACGTTATTTGCAATCTTCAGTGTCATTGTATTTTTCGGAACAGGGCTCATCCCTGTTTCATCGCAGACACTTCCTGCACCACAGTCATTAGAGGATGGCATATGGCTGTATGTGGGTGGTTCTGGTCTGGGTAACTATACCAAGATACAGGATGCCATCAACAATGCTTCTAAAGGGGACACTGTTTTTGTGTTCAGTGGATGTTACTCTGAAGACATTCTGATAAATAAGTCCATCATCGTCACCGGGCAGGAGAAGGACACCACGATTATCACAGGGGATAACGGCTCAGAGATCATCAAAATACGAGACTGTCAGATCGAGTTGTCCGGGTTTACTATTCAGAGAGATACGGGTTCTAATATTATCGGCATGGAGATGATTGGATGTTGGTCAAGTAATATCCATGACAATATCATCAAATCCTGTGACATTGGCATGTTGATCAGCGATACAGAGTCATCCTTAATTTCTCATAATACAATCCTGGATTGCTTCAATGGAATGTACCTGGGTATTATTGGAAATGTTACTATCTCCTGGAATAGGATCCAGGGGAATGGAAATGGCAGCGGCATTGAGTTTTTCTTATCCACCCTGTTCAAAAACTACCTGACCCGAAATAATATTATGAATCATACTCTCGGGATGTATCTGGGTATTGCAAATTGGGTCGCTATCCAAGAGAACAACTTCATTGGAAATCAACAAGCCGCGTTTTTCACCGCATCCTTTTTTAATTTCTGGGATCGGAACTACTGGGGGAAATCGTCTCATCTACCAAAAATCATCCCCGGACGGCTTGGGTTGCGTGGGATTATACCCTTTATTAATTTTGATTGGCATCCCGCAGCAGAACCCTATGATATCTGAGAGGGAGCCATCAGAAAAGAGATACGAGAGGATTTGCACTGTTCATTTTTCTGAGACGAGGTTGTTTTTGCTTTTTGTTTGTATCATCATTGTTCGATGATAATGAACACGGGTTATCCATTTTTTTTAATACATCGATTTTTTTTGTCTAGCTGGAGTCTTCGCAAGCGCTGCACAGAACGTCTCTAGGTTTTTGAACTCTGAATCTTCGATGTGCTTCTCTTCATTATCTTCGTGGTCCTATAGAGGAATGCGAGTTCTGCGAGAGTAGGACACCAACTCTGCTCCCTTCCTAAGCGGTCTTTGTCTTCGCTTTTGAATTTTACGACCACCAGAGGACCTCCCGGCTCATCCGTTATTATTTCGATGCTATGATACTCCAAATGCCGTTTACCATTGTTCTCTTCCATACACTCCGTTTTACTGTTTTGTTGTTAATAAAGATATGTTGGTAGAATAGCGTTTTGACTGATTGTAAAAAAAGGAACCATTTCGTGGATATTTTTTTTGATTTATTTTGGAGAAATCATGAAAGCAACTACTTCAGTGAAACGCAAAAACCAATGGTGGAACCAAAGCCATCCTAAACCAAGCAGGGATTCTTTTGGCATCTGAATATTCAGCGTTCCCCATTCGCTCCCTTTCCCAACAATATCGACTGCTTTTGCCTTGATCGTAAAAAATCCTTTGTCTGCCCAGGTATGACTCACAATGACAGATTCACCAGAAGAAACATATCCTGTTTCTTCTTGATTTCCATCATCCCAGTCGATAACATATTTGATATTCTCACCATCAGGTTCTACCGCAGTAAATGTATAGTTGTAAGATACCTCAGGCAGTCCTTTCATGGTTCCTGTAATACTTGGTTTCTCGGGTGGCTCATTCTCAATTCCATAGGTTTTAAAACACAAATCAACATTTGCACTTTGTTTCCAATTTGGGCTGTATTCATCATGATAATATGCCATACCATTCGCATAAGGATTTGTATCTATACCACCCCACATATACATACCATTACTAGGAGTGGTATTAGAATACCCAACAAGGAAATATGTTTTTCCGACATCTACTGGTATATCTGGTAAATCAAATGTTATCCAAGCAAAATCGTAGATGGGGACGCTGCTGGGGTTGATGCTGATTTCTGTTAGCGTAGCACCAGTCAATGTTTCTCGAATTGCAAGATAGAATGGTTGTGATGCGGGAAGGTACTCCAATCTTGATAAATAGAGTTCTACACGGGTGAGGATTCCTTTCTGTGGAATAAATGACTGTGCCCCTTGTCTGTCGGCTGTATCATATCGTCCAACAAAAATTGAATACAAATTACATTGTGTTTGTGATTGGTCCAACTCGTCAAATAATCCAGTTGCTTTATTATAATTGATTGATGACGCGGTGACAGTCCCGCATAACATCAGACCTATCAATATGAGACAGATACTTTTTTTCATATTTTTTCCTCCGATAGTATTCATATGCGTGTTCAATTCTATCATTTTAGAAACATCCAAAAGAAAACAAGAAAACCTTCCGCTGACTTCTGTACTCTTTCACTGTTTGCCGCTTCAGCCCAAATATCAATTTTTAAAGGACCGAATCCAAATACCGATGGCAAGGGCATCATAAGTTGTTCGTTAACTAATAATATCTCTGATGAGAAGGGCTGCTGCTTATGTATCAAACCAAAGATTCCCCCCGTGATATTAATTTGACCAGTGATCTGTTCTGCATCCGCATCACCAGTATTGGTAACACTGACCATTTTATTTTGTATCTCAATATTTAATATAGGATTCCCAGCAGTGGGGTTTACATCTGCCGCAACAACAGCATAGGGGGTTTCACCAACAGACTCGTAACCGTTAAATAAAAACGTGCCCGTGCCTGTCCCCAGAAGAATACAGATGGCATCCTCCTCCGATACTGCAATCGCTAAATCGTTGACAGTATCAGCATTAAGATCAACTACGGATAATCCATACGGCATTGTTCCGATATAAATCTCCTGGAGAAGTTCAAAACTTCCATCGCCAGTATTGATAAAAACAATAAGGGTCCCATCAATAAAGTTTGTCACGGCAACATCTAAAAAGTTATCACCATTAAAATAACCAGTAATAATCCCGTTGGTCCCCAAGCCTGCTGAATACTCAAACTGGCTGGTAAACACCCCGGTTCCATCATTTATCAGAACCTTGATACTCCCCATAGTATATGCATCATAGTTAGTGACAATTAGATCTGATGATCCATCATTATTGACGTCACCACAAGTGATTTGGTTCGGATTGACACCAACAGGATAGGTATCATACTC
>CAZLDE010000203.1:0-3253 GCA_964558215.1 uncultured Thermoplasmatales archaeon | reverse complement strand
GGAGGGGACAGAATGAAACATTAAAGATTTCAAAACATCAAATCTTTAATCCCTTATACCCTTCATCAGCATTGACCATAAATTATTTATAATAAGGCCGTCTTATATTTTTACTAAATCGTTATTTATCGAGGAGGAAGAAGAACCATCGAGTGGTTCCAACTAGTATTCACAGTACGCATGGTACTGTCATTGACGGTTTCTGGAGTGTTTCTTCCTTCATCAGGGAGGTTCCCATGACAATCACCAGAGATGTGCAACGCTGCACCGAAAGACTCCCTGAAGAACGAAAAGAAAAAAAAGAGAGGTAGGAAGTATATGAAACAAAAAAAGCATGTATGGGAGGCTATGGTAGCGGTCGTTGTTGTCCTTGCCGTGTTACTGCCGGGGTCAACCATGGTCGCTAACACTACGGCGAATCTCCGAGGTGAAGATGAACTTGATCAATATCAGGACGTCGCAGTGGAAGGCATCCTTGTTCCGGTGGGACGACTCATCATCCCAGAAATCGTCGATTTGAACTATCAAACAGCACAGTCATTCATCCCGCAAAAAGCGATTCTCACACGAATCGAACTCTCCATAGCAAAAAACGCTACGACATCATATCCCTTCATCATGGGGATCCGGGATGAGCTCACCAACCCTGATCTGGTGACAACACCTGTCGCAGCAGCACAGATCACGACAGAGAATTTTACCTGGGTGGAATTTGACATTGATGACCTCTGGGTGACCGTGGGAAAAACCTACTACATCGTCTGTTACACAGAAAATATCACCGATAATTTTTACGGCTGGACTGCCAATAATGTCTCTGAATCATATCCAGATGGCTGTGCATGGCTCTCCATTGATGACGGGGACACCTGGTCAAATGATTCCGTGGACCTAGGGATCACTGAGAACCCGCATTCACATCCGAAAGCCGATGAGAACGCGACATGGGACATGGTGTTTCGAACCTATGGGATTGATGCTACGAATCTGGTCATCGACTATCAACCAAGGCTGCTGCGATCAAAAGTAATCATCACCAATGCTGGGAGTACGTCTGCCTATGAGGTTAATACATCCGCTCATATCACCGGAGGAATACTGAATCAGATTAACATAACGAATACCATGGGCTATTGGGAGTTGCCCGCTGGTGAAAGCATTGAGCTTGTCATCAGTGGATTGATCGGTTTTGGCCCCGTGACTATCAGCGTCATCGCACGTGCAACAAACGCAGAAGAGGTGTCAACCGAGCTGCATGGCTTTGCATGCTTCATATTCCTATTTGTCTCAGGGAGTTAAACCAAAGGGACAATCCAGGTCTCAGATGCTACCCTTCAGCACACACTGAACCATGTACCCCCGTGGTAGCTTCCACAAAAAAGGGTGTCTCCAAGACACCTCATCGTACTCTTTTTTTTTTTTCTCTCTATATCCCCACAGGAGAAGACAGGGAAAAACACCGTTCGCATACTCTGTCTGATTTTTATCCTCAGGGATCGATGATTATGAACAGATGGTACCCATTTTTGCCTGGGAAGATATGTTTTTAAGCAAGACGCTATTCTCACAAAAAAAAAGAGGCGAAAAAGAGTGAAAAAGGGAATCGGGTGGATAGTCCTTGGGCTGCTGATACTGATTGTCCCGGCAGTGGTAATCTCCGGGTATCAGACGGTCGGACCGTATTACGAGTGGAACTACGAGGTGCATTCCCATATCCTCAATGCATATTATGCGAACAGCCCGGAGCTGATGATCCTTGAGCTTTCCGCCTGTGCGCAGGGGATGAAAAACCTTGGGTTGACCCCAGAGATGTACGGCGCGTGGCTCCCCTGGGAGAAGACCCCAGACATCCGCATGGACTACCAATACAACCATCTCAATGCCATCATCAACCGCACCAAGGCAGTCATCGAATGGCGGAACCTGACATATACCACGAATGGGTCTGCTCCGGAGACGCTGGGGGATGTGTACAACGAGAAGATGGATAACCTCCGAGGGTTCCTTGTCGAGGACGGCTGGTCTGATTGGATCAGCTACCAGGCATTCTTCGTCAACGAGTATCTCTGGGTGGTGATCTGGAATGATATCGCCTGCTGGTTCGTCTACCTGCTTGGAGTGCTCGTCATCATCGGTGGTATTGTTCGAATGAAAGGCGGGCTTACGGGGCTGCGGAAGAGAAGCAACATCCGCTAACTGGTCCTGTGCACCTGTGAGGTTCCTATCGGGTTCTTTCTTCATATCATGAATTATTTGGAATCAAGAAGGTAAAAAAGTATGTTTACCTCTACATTTCATGCATTTTTTATAATTTTATAAAAAATGTAGGGGTAATTATTTGAGGTATTTTCGATACTCTTTCAGATATCTTCTGAAGAACCATCTGGCAAAGATGATTTCATCTTGCGTCAGCTGGCTGCGTTCCAGCGCATGGTAGTAGCTTGCTCGTTGCGTGTAGTCGATGATGAGCATGGGATAGCCATTCCTGTGGAGGACCGCGTTGCTGAAGAGTCGTGAAATCCTGCCATTGCCATCTCCAAAGGGGTGGATGGAGACGAATTTGAGATGGACCAGTGCGGCAAGTTCTACCGGGTGTATTTTTTTTCTGTTCATCTTATACCAGTCGAAAAACTCTAAGAGCTGAGAGTCCAGTTCGATTGCCGTGGGGGGTGTAAAGGAGCTTCCGGAGATCTCCACGTTATGGTCTCGTATCTTTCCTGCGATGTCTGTTTTTGTTTCTTTAAAGAGTTCTTTATGCCAATGCAACAGAGTGGATAAGGAGATTTCTTTGGTGTAGGTAAGCATGTCGGTGAATATCTTTTTGTGTGCCTCGGTTTCTCTGATATCTTCGATGGGTCGTCGTGCGGGGCTGATCCCTTGTTCAAGCAGTACTGCTGTTTCTCTGAGGGTCACGGTTGATCCTTCGATGCGGTTGGTGTTGTAGGTGAAGCGGATGGCGAATTGTTCCATGGTCTTTTTTTGTTGTGATGGTGGTCTGTTCTTTGTTTCCTTTGTGTAGTTCTTTTTGATTGCATCGAAGTAGCTGAACCATGTTTCTTGGTTGAATTCTTGGAGGAACTGGTCTTTGAGTCGGGCGATGTTTGTTGGACGTGTGGTGCCGAGGTAGCGTTGTTTTTTTTCTACGTTTCCGTTTTTTCGGTAGCTGTGTTCGAGGTAATAGTAGGTGTGTTTGTTGATCTTCTTTTTCTTAAGTACGACCATGGTACAGTATTACCCCTACAAACTTATAAAT
>CAZLDE010000202.1:0-3265 GCA_964558215.1 uncultured Thermoplasmatales archaeon | reverse complement strand
AAGGAGAATCACTGAAACAGTGTTGATTCCAATTACTAACCATTTTCTTTTCATATATTCCCTTCCATATTATAATGGCAATTCTTTAAAGAACCAAAATGGACCCAAATTCACGACAAAGTAGGAGTGAGCAAATCGATTGTTGGTAATATCTTCTTCAGGGATGCTGGTACTAATGTTACATCGTATGCGAAGTATACCAATAAACAGAGTAGGATAGTAAAACGTCTCCTTTTCAATGTCACCTGGATTAACTAAGTGAGTCACGAGAGTATCCAAATGAAAGATACGAATGAGTCCAAACCCAATATAACCATCTGCCTGAATCTGATAATCATTGGTCGGAGCAGTTCCAATGTTTTGGAAAACACATACAAGGGAACCACCTTCTTGTGCATCATAATAATCTTGAACACCTAGTATGATTAAATCTGGACGCTCTTCAGATGTAGAATTGTTATCATCTCCGATATCAGTCCGATACCCCACTACATTACTCAACGAACCCATCACAAGAAGAACCACAGCCAGGATACTGACTCCAATCAGAGGTTTCTTATCCACTTATCATTCCTCCATCAAATCTCTTCCCAATCTCGCAGGAAGACCTTCCAATCTTCACTGTATTTGTTGTTGTCATAGTTACTCTCATCTATTGTTTCAGTGGGATTAACTGTGAGAGTAAATCTATATGAGCCAAATTTTGGAAGAGCGTCACAAGAAATGAATGGAATACTAATCGTTTCATTAGAAAGAAGGCGTCCAACGAGTCCATTGTGAGTGGTTAAATAGATGGAAAATAACGGAATACTACCCAATAGCAACCATCGAATTTGAATAGTTGTTTTTAGTTGGAAATTATAAATTGGTGCATCACCAATATTTCTCAAACGATATTCAAAATGATATTCATTAGGGAAATCACTTGGCCAAAGAAAGATATCCTCTATAACTAAATCAGGTAACTCTTCACTCGCAAGAACTGGCAGACACGCTGTCGACAGAAACAGCATTATGATTCCAACAATCAGGGTCTTCCCCATAGGTTTTTCCTCCGAATATTCAATAATCTATCTCTGTTATGGTATATATAGATAATGGTTGACCAATTTAAGTGACCAATACTATTGTCAAACCATCTCAAGTGAGTAAAATCGTTGTCTATATTGGTTGACCAAAATGACACTTGAAGGATTAGGAAGATTCTGGGAACATACGAAGGGGAAGATGATTCTTTACATCCCATCAGACATCTATAAGGATTCACAGTTCCCTTTTAAGCCAAAAGACCAGGTAAGGATACGGATAGATACCAAAGCAAAAAAAATGATCGTAGAAGAGAAATAAACTTCTTTTCTCATTTAAAAATCTCACCCCTCATTTTATTTCTTCTTAAAAGATTTGAGAATTCTTATTAAAATTTCCAGCCTTCACTGCGGCACATCTCGATCATGGTGATACATTCAATGCCGTATTCCTTGCAGACGAAGGGGATCCGTATACGGTTCCCATGCAACCGTTCCTCTGATACGACAATCCGTTTCCTGGTGGAAGGCGTCAAAATCATCTGAGGATCCCGTGTTAGTTCGATTGCCAAGGCGATCACAAAGGGGTCTGCCGAGGGTGTCTCACGCTCAGAGTTCGCCAACGAAGGATATTTCCGCAGGAGTTCTCTGACGATCGTCAGTTGATTGTTGTCTAGATCCCTGAAAAACATTTTTTGGTTCTGCGCCCATTTCTTCAGCGCATCATCTTGGTAGGAGAGTTCTTTTAAGACCTCTTTATGGGAGATCATCCTGCCTTTTGCAATCAATGCTTCGATGTTGTTCCAGAGACTGGGAAATACGTCAATTGGGAATTTTTTCAGCTCAATCAGCGAACTGGTATCGATGACATAATATTGTATTTCGCTCATTTTTTAACTCGATTTAGAACCTTTTCAAGATGGTTTGATTTGATGGAGAGATACTCCAGGGCGTCACTGGAGGTTATCAGACCTTGTTCCAGGTTGGTTGCAACCAGGGAGACGAACTTCCGGCCTTTCTCTTGGAGGATCCGCTGATCGGTGGTTCTCGCTGCAAAACCACCGGATGTTGGTTTCAATGCTTTTGATGAAAACCGGTCAAGGATCCGTTCATAGTCTGCTTGAGTGATGAACCGATGTTTGTACATATTGTACAGGAGCATGGATTTACTGACCTTATAACGTCGGGACAGCTTGGATAGGGTTGAAGGATCGGTAAGGGTGTTTCGATGGTCCTGAAATTCTGCGGTTGCAACTGAGTCGGGGAGTAGGAAAGCAGATGCAAACTCGTTACACCATTTCTCCACAGGTTGTGCTCTTCGGATGGATAAGGTTCGCTCTGGCATGCTTACGCCGGATTCATGGAGGAGGACATGGCCGAACTCATGCAGCAGTGTAAAAACCCGAGCCTCTATCTGGTCCCTTGTGTTCACCACGACGACGTCAGGTGTGTTGTCGACAAGGGTTAGTCCCCTGGCGTCCTCAAGCGACATCGGGATCTGGAACACCAGTATGTTTTTTTTCTCCAGGGTAGTTCGGATGAATGAAAACAGGTCGTAGGCATTTTTCATCTTTTTTTGTGTTTCGTCAGTGAATGTAAAATCGTTACGATAGTGTTCAGCGAGTTTTTTCGGATCCTCCGATTGAGTCGTAAAGGTGACTATCGAGCGGAGGGGGATGTTGAGGTTTTCTGCTAGATCGTTGCTTATGTGCTGGAATCGTCGTGCTCGGCGGATCGCAAGAATCGTGGTTTTGTCGAATTTCCCTTCTTTTTCCGGGAGCTGGCGGTAATCCGTTGGTAGGGGTGGTTCGGTAGGGGGTTGGGAGAGGAAGAATGCAGCGAGTGGTCGTTTGACGGTTTTTGATAAGACTTCCAGTTGTCGTAAGGATGGATTGCGTTGTCCTGAGAGCCATTGTTGATAGGTGGTGGGGTTTATTTTTAATTTTTTTATGATATCAGCGTGTGTCCATCCGGAGGCTCCTATCGCCCATTGGAGGACAGTGGGTTCGACTTCGATGTCCAGAGATGGGTTTCGTGTCATGTTTTTCTCAATCTTTGGCTTAGTTTTTATTCTTTTTGTCTTTGGCTCGGGTCTATTTTTTTGAGCTGAGTTTTTCTTTGAGAAGCGTTAATCCCCATTCGATCGCATGGGTCCAGGATCCTATCTCCTGAGATGTTATTTTTTGTTCTACCCAGTCTTCTAGTTCTTTTCGGACCCTTACTGAATGGATTTTTTGTGA
>CAZLDE010000201.1:0-3292 GCA_964558215.1 uncultured Thermoplasmatales archaeon | reverse complement strand
GTCCCAACACACTCATATCCCGCCTCAGATGACCCCCTACCAGATGGGCTGGTTCCTTGTCGCCATCAACCTTTCCGATCTCGCAGCTAAAGGAGGCACCCCGCTTGGGGTCGTCTGCTCGTTCGGGCTTCCAAAAGAGACCTCCGAAACAGTCCTTCGGCAGCTTACAAAAGGAGCAGATGCCTGTGCGGTTGGTTTCGGAACATTCATCGTTGGTGGTGACACAAAGGAGACTACGGAGATAACGCTCTGCGGTACTGCGTTTGGCACCGTACGGAAAGACGAGTTCATGCCACGAAAAGGGATGCGACCTGGTGATGTTGTCGCAGTAACAGGGACGATAGGAAAAGCTGGTGCCGGGTTCTATTCATTAGAAAGAAACAAAAAGGAAAAAAAACTCTCCAAAGCACTGCTTCAACCCCAGCCACGCATACAGGAAGGACGATTGCTTGCGAAGCAGCACTCGGTCTCCGGTTGCATGGATATCTCCGATGGCTTGTCTGCATCATTATATCAGCTACAGGAAGTAAACTGTGTCGGGTTCGAGATACACAAAGACACTCTACCACTTGCAGAAGGATTAGAACAGCTTGCCGTTCACAACAAAGTTATGGACCCTTATTCTATCGCGCTGCATTTCGGAGGGGATTACGAACTGCTGGTCACCATCCCAAAAAAGACATTCCAAAAAACACAATCAATCCTTGAAAAAAACGGTGTCCGATTTACTGCGATTGGGACTGTCACAAAGAAAAAACAGATTGTGTTGTTTAAGAACGGCAAAAAAACACCCCTTGCAAACAAAGGCTATGAGCACTTCAAACCACATCAGTTTTAACCTGGTAATCAGGTACTGGCTGTGCAACAAAGCATTTAAAAGGGAAACAAGAAACATACTTACTGAGAACAATGAGATACAAATGGCTTGTCGCCCTGACCCTTCTTGTTATTTGTCTGTTACTTTTCGGTATCTTCTCAGGTTTCTTCGGTCAGAATTTCGATTTCCAGATCAACACACAAAAACCAACAGTGGAGATCACCTATCCATCTGATGGAGACACGGTCGCTTACCTGGTAATGATCAGTGGGGCGGCTCACAGTTTTGATACCACCAACATTATCACAAACGTTCAGGTACAAATCGGGCAGGCCTCCTGGGTCACGGCCACAGGCACAACTCTGTGGAGTTTGGATTGGGCGACGTACACCATTGCTGATGGGGAGTATAACATCAGTGTCCGTTCCTTCGACGGGGAGGAGTACTCAGATATAACGTCGATAACCGTGACGGTTAAAAACCCGACATCTGTCGAATCCGGTGCCCATAAATGGGCGTTGTTTATCGCAGCAGCAAACTTTCCTCAGTCAAACGAAACCAAACTAGGCAATGGCGGATTGTATCTTGCGGAGGATATCGCAGCGTATTTTATTGAAAATTACCAGTATCCCACGTCTCAGATCATGATTCTTTTTGACGATGGATGGCTCCGCAGCGACAACGGGTATGGTACGAAACAAAAAACCCTTCAGGAGCGAGTCCATAAATATGATATCACTTACGCCGGAGCAACCAAAGCAAACGTTCTAGCGTCTCTTCAATACCTTATCGCCGAGTCAAACAAATACCCAGATAGCGAGATATTCCTTTGGATATTCAACCATGGTGTTGGCAATCAAAACAAGACGTTCACCGGTGGAAAGATCCTCCGGAGCAGCGAGGTGTTCCTCTGGGATGACACGATCACCGATAAAGAGCTTGGAGACCTTCTTTCTTCATTGAACTCAAAGAAGGCGACGATTATGGTCGATGCATGTTACGCAGGTGGGTTTGCTGACCGGACCATCCTTGGGTTCCGGACCTCGTTGTTACTCAGATCAGGGATCCCTGGTGATGGGCGTATCGTGATATCGGGGACGAGTAAATTCCGTACCGGGTATGCAAGCACCCTGCAAGGTCCGTTGTTTTCCTTGTTATGGTTTGAAGGACTCTCCTCTGGAGAAGCAGATGGGTATAAACCTGGTTTGTTCGATAGGGGGATATTCCGTAAACTAAAGATGTTCCAGGACGGGAAAGTCTCAGTCGAAGAAGCTTTCTATTATGCTAAAGCAGTTCTGCGAAACGATGAGAGGTTCAAGGATTTCAGCACCATGCAGCCTCAGATTAACGATGGATACCCCCATCGGGGTATTCTACGAAACCGCGGGGAACTCATCTTATAAGAACATTAATAAAGCCTCACTCATTGGAAAATACTGCCATGAAAAAAGAGGCACTGTTTTGGAAACAATTACAGAACAACACTGTGCAATGTCTCCTTTGCCCGCATCATTGCATCATCCCTGCTGACAAGCAGGGGATTTGTGGTGTGCGAACAAACGAGCAGGGACGGTTATACAGCCTTATTTATCAAGCATGTTCTTCGATAGCTGCTGATCCGATTGAAAAAAAACCATTGTACCATTTCTTCCCTGGAACACGGGTCCTGTCATTGGGTTCTGTCGGGTGCAACTTCCGGTGTGATCATTGTCAGAACTACCATATCTCTCTGGCGCATCCTGATGACGTCCCCCTGCAAGATATTCCCGCTGAAGCATTACCTGAGATGGCGCGAGAGCATGGTTGTCGTGGTGTTGCCTGGACGTATAACGAGCCTACGATTTGGCATGAGTACACCTTGGAGGCTGCTCGAGAAGTAAAGAAAGCAGATCTGTACAGCGTGTATGTCACAAATGGGTATATCGAGGAAGAACCACTCAAGGAAATCGCACCGTATCTCGATGCGTTGAATGTCGATGTCAAAGCATTTCATGAAGAGTTTTATAAAAAGGTCTGTCGGGCTCGCTTAGCACCCGTGATTCAGACCTGTGAGCGGGCAAAAGACCTTGGGATGCACCTTGAACTCACCTACCTGGTGATCCCAGAGTTGAATGACGATATAAAGGAAATCAAAGAGTTTTGCGGTTGGATTGTGGAAAAACTTGGATCAGACACCCCGGTACATTTCTCCCGGTTTCACCCGGATTATAAGATGAAGGATATGCAGGCGACGCCGACCAGTACACTGCTCAACTGTCATACGGTGGCAAAAGAAACAGGTCTTCAATTCGTTTATCTTGGAAATATCGCCCATGGTGATTACGATAATACCTATTGTCCCTCATGTAACGCACTGCTGGTTGAACGTGTTGGTTTTTCAGCGCATCTCCGGGGATTGACAGAGGGGCGATGTTCTCAGTGTCATGCCTCCATTCCGATACGATTCTGAGAGATGTTTTTCCTCCTGTCTAATTA
>CAZLDE010000200.1:0-3305 GCA_964558215.1 uncultured Thermoplasmatales archaeon | reverse complement strand
CAATTTTGAAGAAAAGGAAATAAGATTGTTAGTAAAACTGTAAATAAATATCGCTGATAACCTAACAAATTCCCCATATTTTAATACATAGATAGAGCCAACAGGAGAAAATAAAACCTATTTATAGGAGAACAGTGATGTAAACTCATACAGGAGGAAACTCGTTGGATCAAAAAAGTATTGCTATTGGAGTAATTCTTTTATTCATTGGATCCAGCGTTATCCCAATCACTGCAAATAATATTGAAAATTTTTCTTCATTAACATCAAGAGAAAACTGGTTGTATGTTGGTGGCAGCGGACCCGGCAACTATACAAAGATCCAGGACGCTCTCGACAATGCAAGCCCTGGCGACACCATCTATGTCTACGCCGGCACCTATAAAGAACTCATTACCATTCACACCTCAGTTCACCTCATCGGCCAAAACCGACTCACGACTATCCTTGATGGTAATTTCACTGATACCGTTGTCACCATTCTTGCGGATGGGACGACCATGACAGGATTTACGGTCAAAAACAGCAGGTACTACATTATGGCTGCTGGAATCATGGTCAGGGCAAATTATACGAGTATCAAGAACTGTGAGGTCTACGATAACTACCAGGGCATTTTCCTGCATTGTTACACTACCAGGATTCACCATAACCTTATTAGTGGCAACTGGCTCCATCATAATTTCGATAGTATTAAATTCCAGGGCTCTTATAGCGAGGCCAGCAATAATACCATTTCTTACTCAGTAGCCGCTGCTATCTTTGCAGGTGGTGATTTCGTTTTTCCTTGCCACCACAACCTCATCGCAGACAATACGCTGAAAGGGAACGCTATTGGTATCAACTTCGCCTCGGTGTACCAGATGCTGGTGACACGTAACATGATGCAAGACAATGTATATGTCGGAATGTGGCCGAACAACTGCTCAGACTTGGTTTTTTCCTGGAACACTATTAAAAACAGCAGGGATTTCGGTGTGTTGAGTGAATTCTGTTCGAATAACACCTATCTGCATAATGATTTCATCAACACGGGTCACATCTTGATGTATTTTGAATGCCATAAAATCCCGGACACGTTGCAGGGTAACTATTGGGACCGACCACGGCTCCTGCCCAAACCGGTACTTATTAACTATGATGGTCGCATGTTTTACCTGTTGTTATTTGACTGGCGGCCAGCATGGAAACCGAACATACCAACCATTGAACGAGAATGAATAAAAAAGAAATGGAAATTTTTGCAGAAGTGGCAGAACTTATTGAAAGGCTGAATAAAGCACTATACGATGAAATGACTAGTTCAGATACTCCTGAATGAAGACGAGCATCTATCTGGTTTCAATTTTTTATTGAAAAATATCTCATAGCATTAGTGGGGTAGGTTTTTTCATTTTTTATAGAAATAAAAAAAGAGGGGAGAAGGAGTCCATGGAAAATATCGCTGAGATTCTCGTCGAAAAGCTCTGTGATCATGGCAACGTCATAACCACTAGACCACTGGCCCATTGTTTGAAACACCGGTCATATGGTGAAACCATGATATTATCAGGGGGTTAAAAGGATTTTTCATCAAGAGTTAATTTTGGCTATCAATAGAAATTCATATGACAATAGGGACTGTACCCCTATAACCCCTTCCGCCTTCGCTACCTCGGCAAGCCCTTCGGGCGTTGTCGTATCTCCGCTCGGCGGTCATGCCACGTTAGGTAGTCGTTGTTGTCGATCATCAACGACAGTGACACCATGACATTGCATCTGACTGCGACAATATGCGGTTAATTTTTCCAAATCGATCAACCCAGTTGAACCATGATGTTCGTACTCTCTCCAAAAACTACCGCGAGGAATTAGTTTCCGAAACCCAGGGTGTTGTTCGAAAATCAGTTTTACGCTATACGACTTGAGCATAATTTCTGCCACTTCAAACGAATAGCACTTGGGGATATTAACCTGGAAATGCACATGAACACCCGCAAAACCGAAATCACCAAAATCAAATCCAAACCGTTTCAGTTCACGAAATCCTTCAACGCAGGTGTCAATGTGTGACTGTTTTCGAAAACAATTGTACCTGCATTTGATGTTGAACTCCATCGTGACCCAGTTATTTCGTGTGTCATGCGCCAGCTTTTTATAGTTTCCCCTACTTACATTTTCCATATTTTGTATTTCTCCTGTCGCAACAATTATAGAGCAGGCGAATGCCTGCTGCGTGCGATAAAAGGAGAAAATGGTTGATCTGCTAAAAAAGAGAGGCGCCTTTCCATCTGCGGGTCATCACTGCGGTTCAGACCGCGCAATATTCCCAGCCGCAACTAATAAAATCTGTACTCAGAGTTTTTCATAAAAAGTTATCTATTTTTTTTTATTTGAATAAAGTACAACACAAGCAGCGCCGGACCAAACACCCAGGCTGCGTAGAGAAAGGTCCGAGAAAAACCAAGGAGGACTGCCAGAGTGCCAGTAATCATCCCAGCGCCGTTCAAACCGACGTTTGCGATTCCGGTGAAGATACCGTACTGTGTCGCACCAATCCTTGGGTTGGTCACATCCATGAACAGGGCGCATGACGCCGTGGAATGACCACCCATCAGGAACCCGATACTCCCGTAGATGATGGAGAGTTTCCACCAGGTACCAGCAAAGACAAGAGCAACGGCAAATATGATATTGAAACCGATGAAAAGAAATAGTGTCGGTTTCCTCCCAATCTTGTCTGTCACCATGCCACCAAACAATGAGCCAACCACGAGAAACAGCGGGAAAATCATGGCAATAAAACCTATTTGCACATCGCTCAGACCAAGACCATCCCTCATGTAGATTGGTATGATAAAGGACATGATGCCTTCGTTCATAAAAACAAGGGGGGAGAACAATGCGACCATCAGGACCGTCTTTTTTTTGAACTCGGTGATGACAAGTGAGATGATTTTTTCCTTTTGTTTTTCTTTTTTTGTTTCTTTGACAATAAAGGGAAAAAGAAGGATGAGGAAGATGAGGAGAGCATTGAGGAGATAGACAGAGCGATACCCGAATTGGGAACCGATGAACGGGAAGAGCGCTGCACCGATCGCCCAGGCGCCGTATTGACCTGCATACATCGAACCATTGATTTTCCCCCGGTCCTTCTGTGTTGAGACATCCACAGCCCAAGCATCAGTGGAGACGTCGATGAATCCGATACCGACATGACTAAGAAAGATCAGAAACGTAAATGGTACAAGCGAGCTGCTCGGGTCAACGAATGAGACCAGAAACATGGAAGAAATAGACATTACACCTCCTAAAATGATGAATGT
>CAZLDE010000199.1:0-3312 GCA_964558215.1 uncultured Thermoplasmatales archaeon | reverse complement strand
GGAAGATATCCTTGTCGTGTCTCATTAGAAGGGACATATGTCATGTCCCTACACATGGATTATCCAAATTTTGTTTTATAAAACTTTATATACACAGATAGGTATTATTTTTGAAAACAATGACAAAAACCCTGATCCTTAATATCGATCGTGACGATGATTTTGGTAGAAAGGCTCAGGAAAAAAGCCCCATCATTGGGATTCAAAATAATCTTAATGCAGCAAATAAACTTGGGATGACTGATCCTGAGGATTCTGATTTGAATGCGATTTTTTTTGCGATTTCAATTTATGAATCTTTGAAAAAAGAAGGGAAAGATGTTGAGATTGCGACCTTATGTGGGGATATTAACGTCGGAGTGAAATCAGATCAGAAGCTATCCGAACAGCTCGACGTGGTCCTCAGAGAGACCAATGCAGAGGATGCGATTGTAATTAGTGATGGTGCAGAGGATGAATATATCCTGCCTATTATTCAATCGCGTTTGAAAATTAATTCGGTTCAACGAGTCAATGTGAAACAAAGCAAACAGCTTGAGGACACGTACTATCGGGTTATCAAACTGCTTGACGAAGATAAGGTGAAGAAACAATTCTTCCTCCCTATTGCTTTGATTTTGATCGTGTGGGCGATATTTGCTATCTTAGGGATGGCAGCCAGTGGGTTTGGCGCGATACTATTTACCCTTGGGTTGTATCTTCTCATTCGAACATTCAACTCAGAGAAAAAGGTCGCAATGATCTGGCATGAGTTCCGGGCAGGTCTGCTCACCGGCAGGCCTTCTTTTTACACCTTTATCATTGCATTAGTGATTATCATTATCAGCGTATTTTATGCATATAACAACACCTTTGCCGTGTATCAACGATATCTTGATGTCCTTATTTTGAAGTTTCTTGCTGCAATCACTTGGGGGATTGTCGCAGCAGGCTTGCTTGCTGCGTTTGGCCGCGTCACAGACATGTATATCAGGGAAAAAAAGATCCTCTGGTCATACTGGATTGTCCCGTTTTCTCTGTTTGGATTCGGTTTAATCGGCTCAGCTCTTTTTGACACGTTTGGTCAGGTGATGTGGGACTTCCATACTGATAGGGGATTGCTCATCGATGTCTTTTATACGCTCTCATTCTGGGGGTATGTCGCTGCAGGGATTCTTATCGTCTTCATCGGCGCAGTCAGCTATCATTACATAAAAGAACAATTCATCAAGGAAAGCTACGAGGCAACTATCGATGAACAGACAAAAAAAATGCTTAAAACCATGCAAAATAAATAATAGACCATTACTTTAAGAACCCTAGAGGTATTCAGCGCGAGGTTAGTATGTCGATTATTGAAAGCATCATGATTTTTATCATCATCATCGCCGCCTACGCAGCATTAGTCTTCCTACTGCATAAAAAAGGTATTCTGAAAAAACATAATATTTCATTCTATGGACCTGCGTTGATGTGGCGGACACAAAAAGGAATACAGTTCCTCCAGAACCGTGCGAAACGACAGCGCTTTTGGAAGAGCTATGGGAACTTCGGCATCGTGTTTTGTTTCATTACGATGGTGTTGATGACGATTCTTATGATCATGACTGCTTGGTTGGTCTTTGGTTTTACGCCTGATCAGCGCAACGCGTTACCGGGGCCTGAGGTCGCCTTGGTGATACCTGGTATCAACCCGCTGCTTCCTCTTGAGTACCTCGGGTACGTTCTACTTGGACTCATCGTCGCAATCATCGTTCATGAGTTCTCCCATGGGATCCTTTCTTTAGCCGATAAAATAAAGGTAAAGTCCCTTGGGATTCTGTATCTTATTGTCCCTATCGGGGCATTCTGCGAGCCTGATGAAGAGGAGGTAAAAAAAGCAAAGATCCTGCCACGGATGAGAATCTATGCAGCAGGGCCTACTGCGAATTTTATCGTTGTCCTTGTAAGCATTCTTGTGTTCTCAGGTCTATGTCTGTCTTCGGTACAACCGGCGGACGAAGGAGCGATAATTTTCACTGTTGATGGAGACTCCCCCGCATCATCACTTGACCTGCAAACTGGTGTCATCATCACCAGCTTTAACAACACCAGGATTCACAACGGCGATGAGTTCTTCACGGTTTGGAATACCACCAGGGCGAATCAAACCGTCAGCATCACGTATCTAAAAAGCGGAACAGCACATACAGAAGATGTTCTGCTAGGGGATAAATACCTCGAATATGCAAAACGACCCACGGTCTACGTGAATAATGAATCCTACAAAGGCAAAGGATACCTTGGTGTTCAATCACTTCTACGGGACTCCGTCTACCAGGAGTATCTGACCATCCTTAAAAACCCGTTTTCTGATTTTCCCAGAGGATTACTGACTTTTTATAGCCTGCCGTTAGTTGGTTATTTTGCTGGATATAACCCGATCGTGTCGCCCTTCACTGATACCTATGTCATCACCGGTCCACTTGGTGTTCTTCCCACCGCTCTGTTCTGGATCATTGTCAATGCGATTTACTGGATATTCTGGTTGAACCTTGCAGTCTCCCTGTTCAACGTCCTGCCCATGATACCCCTTGACGGAGGGTTCCTCTTCAACGATGGCGTACGAGCTCTAATCACCCGAGTGAAAAAAGGAATCCAGGAGGAGACAAAAGAGAAAATCGTAAAAAACGTCTCACTAGCGATCTCATTGATGATCCTTGGATTAATACTGATACCGTTCTTCATCAAATATATCTGATGAAACAGTTTTTTATTAATTAATGCAGGAGTTCAGCGCCTTTCACGATATTAATGGTACACGGGGCTGATAACTTCATACTTGCTTTCCGCAAGGCTTCTCGTGCTGGTTGGTAAAACTGTTCTGAGGTATCAAGCGTCATTAAAATCTGATTCACTTTCACACGAGCTGCGGTTCCCACTGGTTTTCCATACGCCCGTCTCATCCCTTGAGAAACCCGGTCGGCCCCTGCCCCCGTCGCCTGTTTATTTTCGCGAATGACGATGTGAGGGTAGATACGGATATGTAAACGATAGTTCGCTGAACCAATATGTTTTTCAAGAGCTTTGTTTGCTGAGATACGTGCTGATTCTAACGCATTATGCCGTAATTGGCATTTCTCGTTTGAGACTAATGATAATTGAATAGGGAATTTCCCTGATTTATTCCCGATGACAAACTGCGTAAGACGAGATGCTGGGACCCCACCCATGTACTCTCTCCGGGTCGTTGCCATGCCTCTTACTGCACGAATCATTCTTGCTGGTTTGCGTGACATAGTGTTCACCTAGTGTTCAATGGTTTTACTAGGAAAATCGAAATAAACATGCCAT